>JAEDFX010000024.1 GCA_016297805.1 Treponema sp.
CGTTAGCGAACTGCGGAACCGCCGACGGCAACGTATGTTGCCGGAGCCACCACATGTGCAGAATTTTAGTTTTTTAAGACTGACATCAATGGTGCATCCGCGGTGCAAAATTCTCCACTAGTTAACTCTAAAAAAATTCTGTAGAATGAGACATTGGATATAAAAAATTTTGGGAGAGCTAAATGAAAAAAATATTTCAGATTTGTTCTATTTTAGTGACTACAATTTTGTTGTTTTCTTGTGCCAGCCAGACAACAGAATATGGAACACTTACTCTGCAGCTTCCTTCTGGAGAAACTTCCCGTGCTGCAGTAAATGTTGACTCTTTGACTTTTAACATTGAAGTTACAAATCAGGAAACACAGGAATCGCAAAAAGAAACTGGTGCTGCAGGCGGTTCACATTCAATTGAATTACCAGCAGGAAAATATACAATCAAAATGGATGCCTTTACAGCAGAAAACAAGGAAAAACCTTTTTATACAGGCTCAGTTACCGATGTTGAAGTTACTCCAGGCGAAACTGTAAAAGTTCCACTCACCCTGCATGAAGTTCAGACCGCAACAGTAGTATTCAGTGTAAAAGCCGGAGCAGTTAAATACGGAACAAAGGTTGAACTTTCCAGCACAACAAAGAATGCAAAAATCTATTACACAACAGATGGTTCTGACCCTATTACTTCTTCTTCAAAAGCTGAATACAAAGAAGCAATTGTCATAAAAAATAATGCAACAATTAAAGCATATGCCAAAGCTGAAAACTCTGATGCAAGTGCCGTAACTTCTGAAGAATACAAAATTGCAACCGTAAAACCGGGCGTTGGTGTAGAAATGCAAAAGCAGGTTACTAAGGGTGATTTGGTTATGGAAGTGGAAGAAGATTCGGAAGTGGAAGGAGAGTCGACTGTAACCTTGACCGTTAAGTTTTTGACTGAAAAGTCTATTAAGTCATGTAGCTGGTTGATTAATGGAGTGCCTGCTAAAAATGAAACTCCTGATGGAATGATAACTCAGGTAGATCCTGAAACTGGGGAGACAACTGAAGTTCCGGGTATTATTTATGTCATAACAATTAATGAAAATACAGTCGTTTTCTCCCCATCAACAATGTCTGAAGTACAAGATATATATAATATAAATCGTAGTGGTAGTGTTGATAACTTCATTACTTGCATTGTAGAAACTGCTGATGGTGATGTTTTTGACGTGTCTTATGGATTTAGTTGTGGAGCATAGGAGGAGAGAAAAATGAAAAAACTGATAAAAAATCTTTTTAATACATTTCTAATTGTTTCTTCATTGGCTTTAGTTTCTTGTAATAACATTATGCATAATGATGAAGAACAAAAATCTTTAACTAAAATCACCCTTACAGCAACTGTAGATTTAGGTGATACTTCCAGAAAAGCAGTTCCTGAAGATTATTCCTTATACAAAAGCCTAACTTATAAATTAAAAGCCACCTGTAATACTGATAATTCTTACTCCATTGAACCATTTTTTGAAACTCCAGAAATTGAACTTGAACTTATTGCCGCAAACTGGAGTTTTGAACTTACTGCTTATGATGCAGGTAATACACCAATTTTTCGTTCCTCAGAAAATGTGAACATTGATATTACAGAAGACACTGTGCTGAACTTTAAGATGGTTGGGGTGGCAAATGGTTCTTTGGAATACAAATTCTTAATTGGAGAGTTTACAGAAGAAGAATTGGGTGGTGAAGAATTAAATTTTACTACCCTAAGAAACCCTGTTCTTGTATTTGAGTTTTATAAATATAAGGGTTCTATTCAAGAAACTTTACTTCATAAAATTGAAGTAACTGATACTCCTGATTTAGTCATTACAGAAGGCACAAGAGAAACTTATGAATATATCGATGAGGAAGTTCAAATGAGAGAAATTCCAATAACAATTGTTCATAGAAAAGATAGTTTTTCTCTCCCAGAAGGTACATATTTTGTAATATGTAAAAAAGCAGAAAGAAGCGAAGAAGAACCTGTTGTAAATGAAGAAACTGTAAAAACTGATTCAACACCTTTAAAATTCTTCTTCCAGGAACTAGTAGAAATAAAAGCAGGACTTACTACAACATCGGGATATAACGATATTAGTTCAACTTCGCCTGAGTATAAAATTACTTTCCATACTAATGGGGGAAGATTTGAAGATGATTTGGGTAAACCTAATACTTCTGTTATGCCTATAGTCCAAAATGAATGTTATAGCTACCAATTTAATAATGCAACAAAAATCTATCAAATAATTCCAGAGCCATCAAAAGAGAACTATGTTTTCCAGGGCTGGTTCTATGATTCTGAACTAACAGAACCTTTGGGAAATCCATATGGTGATGGTTTTCCTTTGTTAAATGAAGATGTTGGTTTTTTGGGAAATGTTGAATTGTATGCAAAGTGGGTTCCTATATATGGAGAAAAGCCAAATCTGTTGTTTTATAACATAGATAAGTATCAAAAGCCAAAGTTTTCCAATATGTGGAATCCAAGTTTAGAAAATGTAGATTCTTCAATTTTTGATGTGGTCCAAAAAAATAATGTTGCATATTACCTTCAGAAAAACTCAGATGGTACTTATTTTTGCAGTATAGATGAGGGAAATAATTCTATTATTAACAAACAATATACAAGTGCTGATGGTTATGAAGTAGAAAGACTTGCAGTTGATGATGCGACTAACAAGGTTTATTTAATACTTGGGAAGACAAAACAGGAGAACGAAAATTACAAGCAATACTTTGTAGTAACTTATGAAAATGAAGAATTCTCAAATGAAATATCTTTAGGAACTGAGTTATCAGAAACTGGTGTTTGCTATCATGCACAGATAAAAAGTTTTAACGTTAATAACGGAACAATCTGGTTAAGCTTTTATAATTATGACTCAACTGAAGGTGACGAAGATCCTGACCAGAAGAAAGAAGCTACTTATAATGATTATATAAGTCTTTTATATATTTGTACTTCTGGAGACGAAGGTTACTCTATAACTAAAAAACAAGTACCAGCTTTGTTAACATGTCTTGATGGAACATTAAGTGAACTTAAACACTATTCTTACATCACAGATTTAGCATTTAAAGATAATAAAGTTTATGCCACTGTAAAAACTTCACCTTACGATTACTTTTATGATGCAACACCTACAAATGGAAAAATGCTTTATTTTGGAGGTATTGTTGAAATTGACCCAAATACTTACCATTCAAAATCTTTGTTTGCTTTTGATTCAGCTAATATAAAAACATTTAACTTACCCTATCACGATTTCGGAAGTGATGAAGATAAAACTGTAAATTATCAATACATGGGTGTAAATTCTCAACGCGATACAACAACCCTTGCAGGACCAACAAAAATTCTTGCAATAAAAGAAGACGAATTAATTATGGTTGATGAAGGTGCTTTTGCCTGGGTTGATAAAGCCAAAGGCTATAATACAGATGTTAACCGTATTGTAGTATTCGATTTGCTGAACAGCAGTATAAAATATGTTTGTCCAGTTAATAGAGACAATATAAAGTTTTCATACGCCTATGATAACTCAGCCTCAGTACCAGGCTTTTTCAGTTTATTTACTTCAACTTCCTCACTATTCTAATACTGAATGTCTAGGACTCTAATCTCTATCTGTATTCCTGTTTACAACTCAGAAAAATACCTTCCAGTTTGTCTGGAAAGTATTGGTAAGCAGGATTTTACAGATTTTGAAGTTCTTGTTTTAAATGATGGCGGTTCTGGTCGTGATGAAAAGGGCCGGGACTGCCATAAAATTGTTAAGCAGTTTTCCAAACAGATAAAAAACAAAGTTCGCTATTTTGAACATTCCCACAACATTGGGCTGGTGGAATCTCGCCGGGAGCTGGTTTATAGTGCTTGCGGCAAATATATCTGCTTTATTGATAGCGATGATACAATTCCTCCAGATGCCCTTTCCATTCTTACAAATCAGCTTAAACAAAAGGACTATGATATTGTTCAGGGCGCTTCTCAAAGCTACATGCTGGAAAATGGTCAAATTGTTCCTACCGAAGAACGCAGACAAGTCTTTTTCAATGGGGAATGTTTTAATCACGAAATCTACAAAAAATGCCTTGTGGAAAAACAGATTTCTACTTTTCTTTGGGGCAAACTGATTAAACGGGAACCTCTTTTGGAAGCCTTCAATCTTATTCCATACACCCTATGTAATTTCTGTGAAGACTATCTGATTTTCTTTTTTCTGCTGCAGTTTGTAGAATCTTACATTGGAATTGAACAGGTTATTTATAACTATCGCATTGATACTGGTATTTCTGCAAACAAGGAAATTGATATCACCCGTTGGGAAAGCTACTGCAATCCTTCTGCGGCTCTTACAATCATCTTTAACTGGTACAACGAATTCAAAGAACGAGGCGAAAATCCACCAATTTCCGAAGAAGAGTTTTTACCGGTCCGTAACTTTTCCTATACTTATCTTGAATCCTGCGTAAAACATCTGAACACAAAAATCAAACCAGAGCTGCGTCCTCAAGCCCGCCAACTCCTCTGCGAATACTGGGGCGAACATTTTGTAGAGACGGTTGAAAAGGAATTGGAAAAATATTCTTCTACACAGTAGCCATTCTTTTTACAAAAGGTAAAGTTTCAAAGGTTTTATCCTCCAGCATACTAATCAATCTACAGGCTGTTCCAGTAGGATGATTTGTACCTTTTTCCCACGCTTCTACAGTTTTACTGGAAACTCCCATAAAGTTAGCAAATAATGTTTGGGTCATTCCAACAGAATTTCTTATCTGTCTGATTTCAGTATTGTTATAGTTTTTTACTGGTAGAATTTCGTAAACTGTTCTTTTTCCTTTTAATTCTCCGCTTTCAATAGCAATGGCCTCATTTAATCCTGTTACCAATTCATCAAAAAATTCACTCATGATTTTTTCTCCAATTTTCTTCTGTTTCTTTTTTCAAAATTGAAATAAGATTTTTTATTGTTTTCTTTTCTGATTCACTTAAATTAGATTTCTGGTTTTTAGAAAAGACCTGAATTAAGTATGTTTTTTCAAAAGCAGCAAAATACGTAAACCATTTTTTAGTAAATGAGGGAGTTTCTATAAATTCTCTTTTCACTCATCACCTCTTACAAAATACCCTATATTATAGGGTATGTCAATTTTATTCATCATCTTTTCACCTCTATAGTAATATGGCCTCACTTATACGTTTTTTACCAAAAATCTGTGGTAATCTTCATAAAAATAATTTTTCTTGACTATACGTATAATTCATATTATTTTATACGTACAATGGATACAAAATTAACTCTTAAACTAAATTCAAATTCTATTACCAAAGCAAAGCAATATTCCTCTATGCACAATATTTCTGTTTCTTCTATGGTTGAGAAATTTTTTGATGGGCTTACGGTTAATTCTATTAAAAAGGAAGAATTTAAATATTCATCTATCGTAAGTGAACTTTCCGGTATTATTTCAGTTCCTGATGATTTTGATATTAAAGAAGCCTATTTAGAACGTTTGGAAAGTAAATATGAATAAATATTTTGTTGATACTGATGTAATAATTGATTTGCTGGCTAACAGACAGCCACATTTTCACTTTTCTGCGGTTTTGTTTACATTGGCGGAAATGAATAAATTTGAGCTTTTTACTACTCCAACTGTAATAGTGAACACTTTTTATCTTTTGCGAAAACAACTTGGAAATGAAGCTGCAAAAAATGCGTTAAGAAAACTCAGGTTAATAATTCATGTTATTGATTCATCTGAAAAAGTTATTGATCAGGCGTTAAATTCATCTTTTTCTGATTTTGAAGACGCTGTTCAATATTATACTGCATTAAATTCAAATATCAGCGCTATACTAACTAGAAATATCAAGGACTATAAAAACTCAAACCTATTAGTTCAAACTCCAGAAATATTTTTAGTATCTAATGGATTGATTTAAAAACAAATCATAAATATAACCTAATTTCTTCCGATAAACTGAATATGAAAAAGAAAACTCGTATTTTGGTTATTATTATTGCTGCTTTAGTTGTGATTGCTGGAATTATTTCTGCACTTATTATTCGTAAAAGAATTAATGATAGAACTGTAAACATTGCTTTCTATGGTCTTTCAGAAGATTATGTTTCATTGATTAAAGAACAGATTCCTGAAGACGAAGAAGTTATTCTTAAATATGATGTTCTTGCTCCAGGTGCCCTTGATTTGGGAAATCTTACTAAAAAATATGACATGCTTTTTACATGGAAGGGTGAAGTTACAGATACGCTTGAAGGCGGTGTAGAAGATATTCCTGGAAAAATCCTCGAAAATATTCCTATTTCTATGAGAAATAAATTCTGCTTCCCTCTTTTGCTTGATCATTATGAGTTGGATTTATATCAGCCTGTTATGGCTAAAGCTGGTATTGAAAATCTAGCTGATTATTCTGAATTTGAAGCATATTTTAATGAAGCTAAGAAATACGTCTTTTCTCCTTTCTTCTGTAAAGCTAGTGATGATCGAACTCTCCTTGCTCTTATTGGTAACTTTATCGAAGCAAAAGGCGGTGTTGCAGCATACAAAAAATTGATTGAAAAAATGCGTACATCTTCTTCTTTGGATGATTTCATTGACGTAGAGCTTGCAACTGTAAATAGTGAGGTTTTATCTGTTCGTTCCGTTTTGGACATGCTTAAATCATGGCCAGGTGAAGGTATTACCCACCCACAATGGTATCGTGCAAATGCTGCGGATGTTCGTGCCTTTGCCGAAGATAAACAGCTGGCTGTTCTTTTTATGAGTCTTTCTGAACACAGAGAAATGCCATACAAAATCATCAGTGAATACACAACTATTCAGATGCCACGAGTTTCTGAAAATGTTGATCATGGTGTTATTTCGCCTGCAATTTGTGGAGTTCTTATTTCTAACAATTCTAACTGTAAAAATTATTTGAAACTGCTTGCTTCTGCAGATGTTCAGAGTTATATGTCTATGAAAACTATGATGGGACCTGTTCACTACCGCGCAGAATCTTACGATATTCAGGCTGATGATGTAAGATTCTGGGCAGCTTCCTGTGCAGGTGGTCCTCTTCCAGACTTATCTTTAGCAGTTTATCAGCGCAAACCTGAACTTCAGGCTGCAGTGGTAAACGAAATTAGAAACTATTTGAAGTAATTTAATATGTCTTTGGAGTAAAATTTCTTTTTACTTTTTGAGTAGTAGTCATTTCCAAAGGCTCCTTCAAAATAGTAATCTTTGTAATCTGAGAATATGACTGGAAATTCTTGTTTACCTTTGAAACATCACGCTTTATTGCATCAAGAATTTCTGGCTGAAGGCTTGTTACGCTGCGAGTAAGTCCAAGACTTGTATACAATGCATCACTAGGATAAATCAAAGCTTCAATCATTTCTGAAGTTTTATCGTCACCTTCATAATAGCCCCGAACAGTTACCTGCTGAACATCATCAATCAGCTGGAATGAATCTTCAATTTCTTCTGGGTAAACGTTCTTTCCGCCATTTGTAACAATCAGGTTTTTAGCACGACCGCAAAGCATTACATAGCCTTCGCTGTCTTTCCAACCTAAATCACCAGTTTTCAAGAATCCATCTTCTGTATACATTTTTGCAGTTTCTTCTGGCATGTTATAATAGCCCTGCATTACCATTGGACCTTTTACAACAATTTCTCCTACATCCTGCATTCCACGAGGTGTAGATGTTTTCTCGCTATTAATAATCTTAATTTCTTCAAAAGGTGCAAAGTCTTTACCTACACTTTCAATTTTAAAATGTTCAATTGGATTCAATGTGATGATTGGTGAAGTTTCTGTTAATCCATAGCCCTGAATAAAATCAATACCCATAGCATTGTACTGTTTAAAAACGCTGGAAGCCAAAGGTCCACCACCACAGATTGCTACACGCAGGGTATAAATGTTAGCCTGCTGCAAAACTGCTTTGAACAATTTTTTTCCAATGTTAATTCCTGTAAGCTTTTTAACAAGGAAAGAAATTCCCCGCAATATGGAAATTGCATCTTCAACAACAGGACCTTTTGATTTGATTCCGTTTCTGATTCCTGCCAGAAGCTTATTGTAAAGCACAGGAACACCCAGCATGATAGAGATTTTTCCTTCCTTAAGTTCCTTCATCAGTTTTGTAACAGCAAGGCTCTTTCCAAATACAATTTCTGCACCACATTCCATTGGTACAATAAATGCTGCCTGCATTGTGTAAGCGTGATGTAATGGAAGCAAAGCGTAAAAAACATCAGTTGGGAAAATATCAAGATTTGTCTGAGCAATAAATCCATCTGAAATAAGATTTTTATGACTAAGCATTACGCCTTTTGGAGTTCCTGTTGTACCGGAAGTAAACAGAATTGCGGCTGTATCAGTTTCTACTACAGGTTCATTAAGTGGCTGTTTTTCTGCAGCTTCCAAATCATAAACATAATTTTCGCCAGGGTTCAAAGATTTAATAATCAGCTCTGGGAAATTATTTGCAAAGAATGGAGCTTTATCATCATCACAAATAACAATTTTTGGCTGAGCGGTCTTAATAACATTAACAACTTCTGGTTCATGAAGCCCGTTATCAATTGGAACAATTATACCGCTGGCAAAAAATGTTGAATGATAAACCAATGCCCATTCAGGTGAATTTTTTCCCATTACTGCAACACGGTCACCTTTTTTAATTCCGTTAGCAATAAGCCAGTTGGCAAGCTTTTCTACTTTTGCCATAACCTGTGAATATGTAAGGGTATTTTTTGATTCTTCAGGACCATCAAAAACAGTGAAGAATGGACGTTCTCCAAAACGTTTTGTTGTGATTTTAAGCATTTCTGGGAAAGTTGGCCATTCCCCATTAAAATCCTTTCCGCGGAATTCATCTAAAAATTTCCAAGGTTCTCTTACAATTGCTTTTGCCATTTTCTTCTCCATTTTTATTAGTTTGTAACTGTTAAATTATACAACTATTTTACAAAAAATGAAAAAAACATGAATGTTAATGGTAAAAGTATCGAAAATATAATATGCAAGTTTTTAAATCATCAAATAATTTGGCTAAACGGGTGCTTACTGCCCTTCTTATTTTGTTTTCTGTATGTTGTCTTAAACTTTGTGCTGAAGATGTTTCTCCTGCTCAAGCTCAGGTTGCACGTGAAAAGTTTGTAGCAGAATCTAAAAAATATGTAGGTTGCCCTTATGTTCTGGGTGCAACTGGTCCAGATAAATTTGACTGTTCGGGTCTTGTATATTTTGTTGCAAGGGAATCCATTGGAATGCAGCTGCCAAGAACTGCAAAGGCTTTATACAGTTATTGTCGTGTTGTTCCAGATAAAGATAAGGAAGTTGGTGATCTTTTATTCTTCAAGACAAACAATTCTGCACCAATAACTCATGTTGGTATTTATATTGGAAACAGTCAGTTTATTTCTGCCATCAGTGATGGACCAAATACAGGCGTAATTATTTCCTCTCTTAAGCAGGATTATTGGCGTCCAAAATATGTGGGTTGCGGTCAGTTCATAAAATCTGGAAAAGGCCGTGGTGGCAGTTCTGATGATGAATGGGAAGAAGAGGTTGTTGTTCCTGAAGGCTCTGTTGCAAAAAAATCTTCTGGTTCTGTAGGAGGCAGTAGTGCCAATTTCAAAGGAAGCAGTTTTTATAATAAAGATGCCAGTGCATTAGAAGCTCTTACCTTTGATTCCGCACTTTACTGTAACTGGTCTTTTCTTTCTCCTACATCCTTTATGCTTCAATGGCGTGGTGTAGAATTACAGGCAAATGCCCGTTTCTCAAAATGGATTCTTGAACCAGGTTTTGGATTTGCCTTGCGATACAATCATGGTCTTGGTATTTTCCAGATTCCACTTATGCTTAGTGCTACAGTTAATGATTATCTGCGTTTTTATGCAGGACCGGTATTATCATTTGGAAATGCTACAATGCTTGAAAGTGACGATCCTATAAAACCTTCCATTTTCCCTGGCATTCTTGGAGTTTCTTTTTCAACACCATCAATAAATGCCGGAAAAACAAAAATTCAGGTTGTGCAGGATATTAGTTATACCGTATTCAACAAAGAAGATAATGCGGCACTTTCCTTTATTGATTCAGTTTCTGCCGGTTTGGTAATGTTTACTGGTGTGCGCGTAACTTTAGGAATGGGAAGTTTGTTAAAAAAATAATGAAAAAGATTTTATTTCTTGTACTTGGTCTTACAGCATTAATTACTCTTTCTTCCTGTTCTGCAAAAGTTAATTTAACTCTTCAAAAAGATGGTTCTCTGGATGTTTCATTCAACGGAGGTGCAGGGGCCGCTTTTTCAAAAATGATTTTATCGGCAACTGGCGGTGAAGATTCCTTCAATATAAAAGAAATTGCTGATGAGCTTTCTAAAAACGGATTTTCTGAAGTATCTGCATCATCAAAAGGAATTTCCGAAGTAATTTTAAGCTTTAAAGACAAACGAAAAAGTTCATTTTTATTTGAGTCTGGAGCTGGGATTTTAACGGTGAAAAATAATCAGCTTTCGGTAAATTTGAATCGTAAGACTTTAAAGGCATTTTATGATTCCGCTGATGAAAATCTTCAGATGATTCTGGACTTGTTTCTTGCACCGGTTTTTAATGATGAAGAAATGTCTCCTGCTGAATATCTGGAAATGCTGGGAACTTTCTACGGTGCTTCAGCTGCAGAAGAGGTTCAAAAAAGCAATATAATTTTTGAAATACAAAATCCTGACACTGGAAAAATCACTCTTTCTTACTCCATAGCTGAATTATTGTGCAGTAATTAATTATATATATGGAGATTCATACAACTTTTATGTCTATTTTCTTGTTATATTTATAGATATGAAAGAACAATCATCTATTTTTATTAATCAGGTTGGATATTTACCTGGCGATTCTAAATTTGTTTATTTAACTGAAGACGTAAAAGGAAAAGCTGAAAAGTTTGAACTTTGTGATGCAGAATCTGGTTCTACCGTTTATACAGGGGAACTTAAAAACTCTGTTTCCAATGGCAGTCTTGATAAATCTGCGGGAGAAATGATTTTTGCCGGAGATTTTAGTTCTGTAAAAACTCCTGGAAATTATCTTGTTCGAGTTGATGGTAAAGAAAGCTTTAAGTTTAAGATTGCAGACCGAGTTTATGATGATTTGCTTTTTTCTACTTTGAATTATTTTAAGCTTTCTCGCTGTGGTCAGGGTGTTTGCCATACTGATGCGGCAGAGGTTTATGGAACTGGAGAAATCAAAAATGTTCAGGGTGGCTGGCATGATGCAGGAGATTATGGCCGTTATATTGTTGCAGGAACTAAAACTGTAATGGACCTTCTTCTGGCTTATGATTCTCTTGGTGCCGGTTACAAAGCCTTTGATGTTTTGGATGAGGTTCGTTTTGAACTGGAATGGATGCTTCAGCTTCAGCGTGATGATGGTGCTGTTTATCACAAAATTTCCTGCTATCATTTCTGCGGTTTTATTATGCCTGAAGAAGAAAAAGACAAGCTGGTAATTGCACCGGTTTCTACTGCTGCAACTGCTGATTTTGCAGGCTGTCTTGCTTATGCTGCAAAATACTATAAAGATTCTGATGCAGATTTTGCCAATACATTGATTGAAGCGGCAAAAAAAGCTCAGAAATATCTGGAAACTCACGAAGATGAGCTTTATATTAATCCTCCAGAAATTACTACAGGCGGTTATGGTGACCGTAATGTTGTTGATGAACGTTATTTTGCGGCAACTTCTCTTTGGGCTGCAACTGGTGATGAAGCTTATTTGAAAATTGCTTTAGACTTGCGTGCTAAAGAAAAAGCTCGTATTCCTGATCCAAACACTCCATGGGATAAGGGATGGCTTGAAGGCTACGGTTGGCCAATGGTTTCTGGTTATGGTAGTGAAATTTTATTGCAGAACAAAGATTGTTTGAAAAAAATCAATGGCGGTGCAGAACTTTTAAAAGAAATTGAAGATCAGTTTGTTATGCAGGCTAACGAAATTGTTGCAACTGTTGAAAATGCAGCATTTAAAACTTCAACAACTAATTTTATGTGGGGAAGTAACGGTTTTGTATGCGACCTTGGTCATATTTTGATGGTTGGGTACAGCGTAAAACAGGATGAAAAATACCTGAAAGCTGCAAAAGCTCAGATTGATTATGTTTTGGGTTGTAATCCTTTGAATTATTGTTATATAACTGGTGCAGGAACTAAGAGCCCTGTTAATCCTCATCATAGACCTAGTGGTGCCAGCAAAAAAGTTATGCCTGGTATGCTGGCAGGAGGACCTTGTGCAGGTCTTCACGATGAATATGCCAAAAAACATCTTACAGGCATGGCTCCTCTAAAATGTTACATTGATGCTGTTCCTAGTTATTCTACAAATGAAATTGCAATTTACTGGAACTCAGCATTTATTTATTTGTTGAGCAAAGTGATGTAAATTTTTTTGCATTGAATAAATTTTTCTATTCTTCTACTATAAAAATCAGGAGAATAGAAAAATGTTCGAAATAAGAAATGTATCTAAAGCTTATAACAAAAATGGCGACAAAGCTGTTGATAGTTTAAATCTGACTGTAAACAATGGCGAAATTTTTGGATTTTTAGGTCCAAATGGTGCCGGAAAAACTACTTCCATAAGGATGATTACAGGTATTCTTCCTTCTGATGAAGGTGAAATTCTTTTAGATGGTATTTCATTAAAAGAACGTCCTATTGCCGCTAAACGAGCATTTGCGTTTGTTCCAGATAATCCAGAAACATTTTCTCGTCTTAAAGCAATCGAATATTTAAACTTCATTGGTGATGTTTATAAGATTCCTGCAGATTTACGTAAGGAACGAATATCTCAATTCTGTGAAAAATTCGGACTAAAAGAAGTTCTTAATAATAAAATTGCATCCTTCAGCCATGGTATGAAGCAGAAGCTCTTCTTAATTGCCAGCCTTATTACTGATCCACAGAACTGGATTCTTGATGAACCAATGGTAGGACTTGATCCTGAGGCAGCTTTCATTGTTAAAGAAATTATGAAGGAACGGGCTGCTGCTGGAAAAACTGTATTCTTTTCTACACATGTAATGGAAGTTGCAGAAAAACTTTGTGATAGAATCGGAATTATTAAAAAAGGAAAACTGCTGTTCACTGGTACCATGAACGAGCTTAAAGAACAGTATGGAAAAGAAGGTCAGTCTCTGGAAAACATCTTCCTTAGCCTTATTGGTAGTGAAGCACTTTCTGGTGAAAAATCAGAAAAGGACGGCCAGTAATGATTTTCAAATTATTTAAAATCCTTGCTTCAAATATTTTCTCCTTTGGAGGAATTTTTGAGAGCTTTAAAAAGGGACCAAAAGAAATTTTTAAAAATATATTCTTAGTTTTTATACTTATTTATGCCATTGGCGCTTTTGTTGTAATGTATGCAATGAATATGCTGGCACAGTACAGGTATCTTATTACTATTGGTGAAGCATCACTAATGCCTGTTTTAGCTTTGATTCTGGCGGTTTTTGTAATTGTATTTTTCGGTTTTACTTCGGTTGCTTCAAATTATTACACAGGAACTGGAGATGAACAGCTTTTGTCTATGCCAATCACACCTGTCCAGCTGTTTTCTGCAAAGTTTGGAGTTTCTTTTGTAACAGATGCATCAATTGGGCTTTTACTTTTTGCCATTGCAGCGGGAATCTACGGTTACAATGAACATTTACTGACAAATGTTTTTTTCTATGTGGGAACAATAACTACAGCTTTATGCTTTTCATCCCTTATGGTAGCCATCATCTATCTTTTACTCATTCTTGTTTTGCTTGCTTTTCCTGTACTTAGAAAAAAATCTATATTAAACGGAATTGCTTCATTCTTTATTATCGTATTTGTGATTATTTACAGCATTAGTAACTCTAAGGTTTCTACAATTGCTTCTATTGGTGATATGGAAGATTTGCAGAGAACTCTCGACCCTTCTGTAGAAATGCTTATGTCTGTTACATCATCTTTCCCAGTTGTAAAATTTCTTTCAGGGGCAATTTCTGGAGAAATTCTTCCAATTCTTTTAATGCTTGTGGTTTTTGCGGCTGTTATTTTTGGACTTATTCCACTATGTGGAAAACTTTACACTAAAACACTCAGCGGTTTTGCAGATATAAAATCAAAAAAACTTACTGCAGAAAAGGTGCGACAAGTAATTGATAAAGATGTTCACACCCAGACCATTTTTTCTGCACTTTACTGGCGTGATGTTAGAACAGTGCTTCGAGAACCTACATTCTTTGCCAACGGACCACTTATGGTTTTCCTGCTGCCATTTATTATGATTGTAAGCTTTGGAATCGGTTTTGCCAGCGCTGGCAATGAAAATGTTATTTTAGAATTACAACAGGATATTACAAAGCTTTTCAGTGAAGCTGCACCTGAAAAACTTTCTTCTATAATTTATTTTATTACTATTGGTAGTGCAGCTTTCTGTGTATTCATGGGAAACAGTTCCAGCATTGCAGTTACATCTTTTTCACGAGAAGGTAAAGCAATGTATGACCTTAAAGCAATGCCAGTTCAAAATAATCTTATTGCAAAGGCTAAATTCGCCCACGCTTTCACGTACATTGTGATTTCTGACCTCGTTGTTACAGTAATTTTGCTCGCAATAAAGATGATTCTGGCAGTTCCACTTTCTGCTTTAGAATTCTGTTCAATAATATTGAATATGACATTAATAAATTTTGCCATTTCTCTTGTACTTGTTTTAGTAGATATGTTTATTGATACAGCTCATCCAAAATTGCAGTGGGAAAATCCAGTTGCTGCTTTTAAACAGAATCTGAACTCCGTGCTTGCAGTTTTTATTACAATTGTTGCTGCTGCTATTGTTGTTGGAATAGGATTTGTTCTTCCAAAAAATCAGATTGGCATAACTGTAATAATTATTATTTTTGGAATTATTGGTGCCATTATAGGAGCTAATTATTTTAGATATGCAGAAAAGCGTATTTCTCAAATGTAAAAAGAATCTAAAAAAATTTTTTATTTGTACCTTATTTCTTGCACTCGTTAATTCAGCATTTGCAGGCACTGGAGCTTTATTCGGAAAAAAGAATTTGCGGGTTACAAAAACCCAATGGTTCGATATTATCTATCCGCCAGAAAGTCAGGGAACGGCAAGTATTTTCTATGGAAATGCAGATACCATTTATGATCAGGTTACAGCCCAATACAACACTGTTCCATGGTTCAGAATGCCTATAGTAATTGTTCCTACAGTAGATTCCATGAACGCTTTCTGGACCATTGCGCCATATAATCATATTGTAATTTACGATACTTCAATTTCCAAAATTGATGAACTTGCAACTTATTCGGAAACTGTTCTTTCTGTTTTCAGACATGAATTAACTCACGCCGTTACAAATAATATGAAAGGCGGATTCTGGAAAGGTGTTTCTAAAATATTCGGTGATCCAGTTACTCCAGGTATGCTTGCAGTTTCCAGCGGAATTGCCGAAGGTGCTACACTTACAAGTGAAAGTGCCAATGGTGAAGGCCGATTAAACGATGAATATTCAAAACAGGTTGTTAAACAGGCAAAACTGGAACACAAATTTCCATCATATTACGATGTAAAAGGTGCTTCTGATAAATATCCTTTTGGTTCTGCTTATTATTTTAACGGTGCTTTTCATCAGTGGTTACAAGATAAATATGGAATGGATTCATACGCAAAATTCTGGTTCAATATTGTAAACACAAAAAAAATCTTCATAAACAGCTGTTTCAAAGATGCATTCGGGACAGGAATAAAAGCAGCCTGGAAACAATTCTACAACGAATACGAAGTTCCAGAAATTTATAGTGATCCTCTTTCAGAATCAAACGTATATGATTTTTTCATACCAGATTCTCAAAAGAAATCACACTATAATAAACTAAACAAAAGATACTCATCATTAACAATTTCTAAGGATTCTCTTTTTTGGATTGAAGAAACTGGCAGCAAAATTCAATACGTTAACCTAGAATCTTTTAATGATGAAAAAATCAAACCTGAAACATTATTTTCATTTACAGGAATTACTTGTATTAAAGTTTCTGAAGACGGACGTTTCTTAGCCATAAGTTATTCTTCCCAGAATGCTCCCGGAGAAACTTATTGTGTAAAAATTTATGATTTAGTTTCAAAACAATTTTATTCAGTTCCAGAAACAAGCTTAAAAAATCCAGCAATTATTCAAAGTGACGATGATTATTATCTGATTGCAAATAAATACAGTTCTCCTAAAAATAGTGTTGTAATCAGCAAAATTATTATCACTGATGAGAAGATTACCGGCCTACAGGAATTTTCCAGAACTGAACAATCCGTAAATGAATATACCCTTGAATATACTCAATTTGGAAATGGGCAATTCGCCTGTATAAAAAAGAATGGTTTGAATTATTCTATATGCATAAAAAATATTAAATCCGATGAAAAATCTGAATTTACTGAAATATCTGCCCCAAAAAATAGAATGGTAATAAGTTCTCTTTCTGCAAATGGTCAAAAATTGTATTTCAGCTGGACAGAACCAGGAAGTATGCCTCGTCTGGGAATTTTAAACCTTAAGAACCAGATTATGAAGCTTTCCTGTTCTGATTTATCTGGGGGAATTTATGAACCAGTAGCAATTCAGAAAACTTCGGAAATTACTTACACAGGACACTTCTATTCGGAAAATCGACTGTTTAGAACCCAAGAGTCAGAAATATCAGATTTTGAAACTTTTGAAATTCAATATGAGAAAAAAGCCATTGCCTCTGTAGAACAAGAATCTGGAGAAAACACTGCTTTTTCAGACTTAGAATTTGTAAAATACAATCCATTTAATTATATGAAACGTGGAATTTTTGCACCTGTTTCAATTTATCAAACAGAATATTTTGGATGTAATTCTGCATATTCTTCAGACACAGCAACTTATCTTCTTGGAGCAACCTATGTTACATCAAATCCCTGGTCAGATGGTGATAATGATTTATTTATTATAACAGGAGGCTGGAATTACCTTAATAATTCTTTTGGAATTGATTTACAGGCAAAAATTGGAGCTGAAACTAGACTTTTAACTTCAACTATAGACTTAAAAAATGAGTTCAATGATAAAGGGTGGAAATTCTCTGCAGGTAAATTGAATATTCAATCTACAGTTTCTTTTGGCCGAATCTCATATCTTACTTTAACTAATGAAACAGCCATTATGATAGGGCATCAGGATAAGCGTATTTATAATCTTTCACTTCTTGATGAATTCCGCTTTTGGAATTCTGAATATTTTAAATGCTGCTCTTCTGATGATGATGTCATTTATAGTTGCATTTCTGAACTTTTGACAATTGGATATGCAAATATTCATAAAAGTGGAGCAAGTCGCTTTGAAAAAATTGGAATTGGAGCATATCTCTCCTTTGATTTTAGAAAAGACAATGCCCTTTCAAGTTCTCCAGTAACTTATACAGATTCCTTTAATATTTATCCTAGTTTTAAAGCTTATACTCCATGGTTTATTCCAACAAAGTATACTTTATCGATTCTTCCAATTGGTTCAAATTACGGTTACGATACAGATCCAGCCGCTGCAGGACATTCAATTTTTGATTTTAAAACAGAATCAGTTCTTTTTAGTGTAGAACCTCAAAAGGCACTTCCTTTCATCTCTGCACTTTTTATAAATGATATATACATTTCTGCAGGATATAGCGGAACTTTAGGTGCTGCAAACATGTCAAAATTGGGATTCCAGCTTCCATATCTGGCAGATTACTTAAAAGGCACATTTAACGGCGAAGCTTGCTATCTTGATGCAGTATATTTGAAGGCTACTGTAGAATTTTCACCAAACATCGGACTTCTTGCAAACCCTTCATTCAAAACAAACTTATTCGGAATGATTTCTTATTCTCTGCATAAAACTAAAGTTTCAAATATTCCAATAGCAGTTCATGTAGGAATGAAATCTACTTTTTAACTTCTATTTTGCTCAACACCTGCCCTATTGGTTCATGAATGGCTAAATCTGCCATAGTGTCCTGTGGTGTAGGAGTTTTGTTTAACAGCACAAGATTTTTACCATGAAAATAGTTCACAAGTCCTGCTGCGGGATACACTGTAAGAGAAGTTCCACCAATAATAAGAGTATCTGCCTGAGCAATTGCCTGAACTGCTCCGTTTATAATGTCCTGATCAAGACCTTCTTCATATAAAACAACATCTGGTTTTATGAGCCCACCACATTTTGGACAATGTGGCAAAGTATCTGGAGAATCCTTGCTTTCTATAATTATCTGTTCGTTGTAAAAAGCATGACAATCTAAACAATAATTACGTAAAGTACTACCGTGAAGTTCATACACCTTTTTGCTTCCAGCCAGCTGATGAAGTCCATCAATATTTTGTGTAACTACTGCAGTAAGTTTTCCTGCTGCTTCCAGTTCTGCCAGTTTATAATGTGCAGCGTTTGGTTTAATTCCTTGGGGAAGCAATTTTGCCCTATAGAATCTATAAAACTCTTTCGTGTCCTTGTAAAAAAAACTTCTGCTGATTATTTCTTCCGGAGGATAATCCCACTCCTGATTGTAAAGTCCGTCTATACTTCTAAAATCTGGTATTCCTGATTCTGTAGAAACCCCAGCACCACCAAAGAATACAATCCTATTGCTTTCATCTATAATTTTTTGCAGTCTTTCAATTAATTCTTTTTCCATATTTTCCTCGACTAATTCAGTATAGCACTATTATAATCAAAATATGACAAATCCAATTTATAAATATATTTATGGTCTGGCTGGAAAAAAATGCCCCTCAGCTTGAAATTAAAAAAAACCTGTGGTTTCTAAGGTATACGGTACCAAAGAAGATCCACAGGTAGTTCACGTTTTTCACATCAATATTTCACTGGATATTGCAAAACTAAGTATAAATTAAGATTCGGATTAATTTATGAAAAAATATTTTAGTCAGCAAACAGTGCTGTTGAAAGATATTTGTCTCCGTTGTCTGGGAAAATAACTACAATATTTTTTCCTTCAGCTTCAGGACGTTTTGCAACTTCAATAGCAGCTTTTAGTGCAGCACCAGATGAAATACCAACAAGAAAACCTTCAACCTTTCCAGGCAATTTTCCATATTCAATGGCAGCTTCATTTTCTATTGTAATGATTTCATCGTAAATTTTAGTATCCAATACATCTGGAACAAAGTTTGCACCAATTCCCTGAATCTGATGAGGACCAGCAACACCTTTTGAAAGAACTGGGGAAGAGGCAGGTTCAACTGCAATCACTTTTACATCAGCTTTTTTTGATTTAAGATACTGTCCAACTCCAGTAATTGTTCCACCTGTTCCTACACCAGCTACCAGATAATCAACGGCTCCATCTGTATCTTCCCAAATTTCTGGACCTGTTGTTGCAATATGTGCAGCAGGATTTGATGGATTTACAAACTGACCGGCAATCCAACTGCCAGGAATAGCTGCTGAAAGCTCTTCTGCTTTTTCAATGGAACCTTTCATTCCTTTTGAACCCTCTGTCAAAACAAGTTCAGCACCATAACCTTTCATAATCTGACGGCGTTCCATGGACATTGTTTCTGGCATTACAATAATGACTTTATATCCACGGGCAGCGGCTACAGAACAAAGTCCAATACCTGTATTTCCTGATGTTGGTTCAATAATTGTAGCTCCTGGCTTAAGAATTCCAGCCTTTTCTGCATCATCAATCATGTTTTTTGCAACACGATCCTTAATGCTGCCTGCTGGATTAAAATATTCTAGTTTTGCAAAAAGCTTTGCTTTAAGTTCAAATTTTTTTTCTATATTCGAAAGCTCCAAAAGTGGAGTACGTCCTACCAACTGATCAACTGATGAATAAATCTTTCCCATTTATATATCTCCTTTTTCTGATTCCTTGAATAAAGATGGTTTTATTATATAATTATTACCTACTATGTCAATAGGTAATAATACTTTGTAATATGAACTTTCCAGTCAGTCTTTAAAATTTAAAATAATCAAATTTTTAAATATTTTTTTGAAACCTATCTGAAAAAATTGTGTCATATTATAATAAGAAGGTTTATATGGATTCTTTTAAAACAGTTGTATCAGAAGACGGTCTTTCCATTACCGCCGAGACTAAAATTCTTTTCGGTCAATGTGGTGCCAATAAATGCATGCATCTAACTGAACTAATGGAATATTGTGCAGACTATGTTACGGAGTTGTATACTCAAAAAGGTGCTACTCGTCAGGTTTTAAATGACAAAGGATACATTCAGATGGTTTCCCGTTCCAGTATTCACATCAACAGAATGCCTGTAGAAAATGAAGTAATCACAATCACAGCTAGGGAAGAAAAACCTGAAGGTTTCCAGACTATGCGTTACTATGAGTTTAAAACTGCTGATGGAGAAAGCCTTATTCAAGGAAAAAGCTTGTGGGTAACTGTTAATCCAGAAACAAGAGCCGTTGTTTCTCCTGCAAATTTTGAATTCCTTATACCATCAGAAATTCAAACTCCATTTGAAAAAGCCCCAGGACGCATAAAGGTTCCTGCAGATGTGCAGTTACTGGGAGAACAAAAAATTCTTCTTTCCCATCTTGATCCAAACGGGCATCTTACAAATGCAAAATACATCAACTTTGCAATAGATTTTCTACCAGAAGAATATCAGCAAAAAGAAATTACAGATTTCCGCCTAAACTTTTCAAAAGAAATGAAGAAAGGCGAAATTATGCAAATTTACGGATACTTTGATGATGAAAATCATAAAATTCTGGTATCTGGAAAACGCACAGATGAAGAAGGTAAACTTGAATCTTCTTTTGATTGTGAGTTATTCTATAAATAAGAGGTACTTATGAACACACCATGTCCTGCTGCTCAGGTAATAATTTCAATCATCCCAATCGTAGGAATTGTTTTTGCAGCAATCGTAATTTTCTTTGCTTTACTTTGGAAACATAATGAAATAAAAATGCGCATTTCAAAAAATACTTATAATCCAATGAACTTCAATTGGAAAATGTTTTCCCTTCTTTCCGGCTTATGTCTTGTTGGAGTCGGTACAGTTCTTTCTGTAGTATTCTTCCTGGTATCAGGATTTACTTATGAATTACTGGGTGGATTGATTCCACTTTCACTTGGCATAATGCTTTTAATTTTCAATAAATTAATCTCAAAATAATGCCTAATAAATTTTCAAATGTTGAAAATTTACTCCTCTTAACCCGCGATAAATTTCTTGTAAAGGAATCTATCGCCGGGAATCCTGCAGCCTTCTCTACTCTAATGTATTTATATAAAAAAAGAGTAGAAAATGTTGGGCGCAGATTTTTTTATAATCAAAATGATATTGATGATTTTGTTCAGGAAGTTTTTATAAAGGTATTCAACAATCTTTCATCTTTTAAAGGTGAAAGTAAATTTTCTACCTGGCTTACCAGAATAGCCTTCAACACTGCACTGAATTCGAAAACCAGAACAAAAAACGCTGATTCTCTGGAAGTTGAAAAAGGTGATGAACTTCCATCTAACTATGATTCCCCGGAAGAAGCTCAAATGAAAAAACTTACTAAGCTTGCAATTCAACAATCCGTAAAGGAACTACCTGAGAAATATGCCCAATGTGTAGAAATGTATTTCTTTATGGATATGTCTTATGAAGATATTTCTGAAACAACTGGTATTCCTGTTAATACCTTAAAAACACATATTTTTCGTGCAAAAAAAATCCTATATGAAAAACTAAAGGAGCTGCAATATGAATAAAAAATGCTCATACGTAATGGAAAGATTTCTTGAATTAGATAAAAATGAACATATTCCTTTTGCTTTGACAGCCCATATTTTAAATTGTAATGAATGTCGCAATCAGATAAGAATGTATACTCAGGCAGAAAAGCTTATTTGCAAAAATGAAGAAAATCTTTTTGATTTTGTACCAACTTCTAATGTTATGGAAAAACTTTATCCCGGAAGTACAAAGCCAAAGAAAATGCCTATACTTCACTGGCTGGTAATTGGCTTAATTCTTTTGATTTGTATGATTTTCTGTTCTATCGCAATAGACAAATTCATTCCTAAATTACATCCGCTAAGCTTCATTTTCATTGCAGGAATAATCTGCACTTACTGCATGATGTTCGTGTGGTGCAATATGGAATATTTCGTAAAAAAATGAAGTTTTAGTTTAAAAAATCATTAAATGATTCTATTGACAGAAACATACTCCGATGTTACTATGTGTAGTAACAGTTACTATTCATAGTAACATAATTTTGTAATCAATTTATCGGAGTTTTATATATGGAAAAAAGAACTGATGCCCTTTATAAGAGCCTTTCCTGCGAACGCTACACACCTTATTCTTTGGCAAGAAAAATTGGTGCAAAAGCAATTCTGGAATCTGCCAGCTTTGCAAAAGGTCGTGAACGCTACTCTATTCTTATGACTGAAGAAGCCTTCAAAGTTATTCAGGATGAAGATGGCGTAGCATTTTTAGTAGATGGAAACCGTATTCCATTTGATACAACAAACGTAGACAGCCGAGATGCTCTTGGACGCAAAAAGGAAGCTGATATTCTTGATGCAATTCTATATGTCGCAGAACAGAATAAAACTCCAGCTAATGGTGCCAATGCAGAAATCCCAATTCCTGCCAGCGGTCTTGGATACCTTTCTTATGAATTTGCAGCCCGATGTGATAACATCAAGTTTTTTGAACAAAAAGATGAACTGAAAATCCCAGAAAGTTTCTTTATTGCAGGACACATCTACATTGTTTTTGATCACTATACAGAAACAATGCATCTTTTTGGTTTGAACTATAACGAACATCAGATTGATTTGCAGGCTGCTATTGATCAGCTTGTAAAACGAATCAACGATATGGACTTCTCTTACGTTGAAGAACCACCTACACATTTTGAATACAAAATGATTACAGACCTGGAACAGTCTAAAAAAGAATATGTTGAAAAGGTTGATGCCCTTAAAAAGCATATAATTGCCGGAGATATTATTCAGGCAGTTCCAAGTCGACGCGTACAGATTGAATGTGAAGCAACTGCTATGACAGTTTACGGAAAACTCCGCAAGGTAAATCCAAGTCCATATTTGTTCTATATCGACTTTGGTGATTTCCAGCTTACAGGTGCATCTCCAGAATCTTTGGTTCGAGTTCGTAACGGAAAGGCCAGCATTCACCCAATTGCAGGAACAATCCACCGTGGTGCCAATGATGCAGAAGATGAAGCTCTTAAACAGCAACTGGTTTCTAATCCAAAGGAAAAAGCAGAACACCTTATGCTTGTAGACCTGGCACGTAACGATCTTGGCCGTGTCTGTAAAGAAGGTTCAGTTACAGTTCCACAGTACATGGACACAGAACTTTATTCTCACGTAATCCATATTGTTTCAAACACAGAAGGTTTTGTTCGCGATGATGTAAAACCTATTCAGGTACTGCGTGCATCCTTCCCAGCTGGAACAGTTTCTGGAGCACCAAAAATTAGTGCAATGCAGATTTTAAGTGGCCTTGAAAGTACAAAACGCCGTTTCTATGCAGGTGCTGTAGGATATGTTCAGTGTAACGGTGATTTGGACTTCTGTATTGCAATCCGCTGTACATTAAAACAGGGTAACGTATACACCCTTCAGGCTGGTGGCGGAATTGTTTACGATTCCAATGCAGAACGAGAATTCACAGAAACCTGCGAAAAGCTGGGTGCATTAATTGATACTTTGACAAAATAAGCTGCGACGGCAAGTCAAAAGCGGGCGTTGCGGGCCGGCGTTTGAGGCCCGCTGGAAGGGGTGGCGAAAGACTGCTTGCAGGCTGAAGCCAGGGGGAGACTTCCCCCTCCCAATTAAAAATAGGAGAAAAAAAATGATTTTATTTATAGACAATTATGACAGTTTTACATTCAACGTAGTACAGGCTTTTCAGGTTGCCACAGACGAAGAAATCCGCGTTGTCCGCAACGACGAATACAAGGTAGAAGAACTTGCTGCCATGAATCCAAAATATCTGGTAGTTTCACCAGGTCCTGGTAACCCTAGTCAGGCAGGTGTAAGCATTGAAGCCATCCGCTATTTTGCAGGCAAAATCCCAATTCTTGGAGTTTGTCTTGGACATCAGGCAATTGGTGAAGCTTTTGGTGCAAAAATTGTTCAGGCAAAATACATCAAACACGGAATTGTAGAAGACTTTGATTTAGATGGAAAAGGCCTTTTCCGTGCTATTGGAAAAACTGCAAAATATACACGCTACCATTCACTTGTGATTGATGAGTCAACTCTCAGCCCAGATTTTGAAGTAACTGCCCGTGCAAAAGACGGCGATATTATGGGTATCCGTCACAAGACTATGACAATCGAAGGCATTCAGTTCCATCCAGAAAGCATTGCCAGCGAACAGTGCCAGCAGCTTATTAAAAGCTTCTTGAACTATCACCGTGAAAATCTTCCAAGTGCCACTTTCCTTAATCAGCTTTTGGCAGGACAGGATCTTACAGAAGATCAGGCAGAGGAATTTATGGAAATCGTTGCAGAAGGAATTATGGACGAACGAGTTATGGCTGCAATTCTTGTTGCAATGGCTGCAAAAGGTCCAGTTGCCAGCGAAATGGCCGGTTGTGCAAAAGCTCTCTTAAAAGTAAAAACTCCATTCCCTTGCACCAGAAAAGGTCTTGCAGAAGTTGTAGGAACTGGTGGAGATGGAAAAGGTTCTTTCAACATTTCTTCAATGTCGGCAATTGTTGCAGCAAGCTGCGGTCAGCCAATGGCAAAGCATGGTAACCGTGCTGTATCATCAAAATCAGGTGCCGCAGATTTTTATGAAAATCTTGGAATCAACATTATGGCTGCTCCAGAAAAAACTGCTCAGCTGGTAGAAAAAACTGGATTCGGCTTCTTGATGGCTCCTGTTTATCATGCCGCAATGCGTTTTGCCGCTCCAGTTCGTAAAGCTCTCGGAGTCAAAACAATATTCAATATTATGGGACCACTTTTGAATCCAGCTGGGGCAGAATACGAAGTTCTTGGTGTTTATTCTACAAGCCTTATGCAGGATTACGCTCGTGCCGCAAAAAGTCTTGGTGCAAAGCGCGTTATGGTTATCTGTTCAGATGATGGTTACGATGAAATTTCTCCTTGCGCAATCACACATGTTTTCCTTATTGATGAAACCGGCAAGGAAACAAGATTCGCAATCGATCCAGCTAAGTTCGGCATTACAGATGCAGATGAATCAGAGCTTGAAGGTGGAACTGGTGCAGAAAATGCAGCACTTGGTATGGAATTGCTCAACGGAAAAGGTCGCAAGACAATCCGCTATGCAGTTGGATTGAATACAAGTGCAATTTTGTACATAACAGGAAAAGCAAAAACACTTAAAGACGGCTATCAGATGGCTCTGGATGCTTTAGATTCTGGAAAAGCCTTGGCTAAATTGCAAGAAATTCAGGATATCAGCAAGAGTTTGTAAGTTGATTAATTAATGGAACAATAGAACAAGAATTGGAAGGGGCTGTCCCAAAAGTATGGGTTGAACTTCTAGGACTGCCCCTTTTTTTCTTATAAGTGCACTTATAAAGAAATAAATAAAATAACTTAATCCTACGTAATATAAAGTGCAGATTCACCGAAAATCACGCTCTTATACCGCTCTAAAGTGCGCAATATATGCACTTTTGGCATGATTACGAAACGTATCATAAAGACCGGTCTTTCGTAAGTACGCTTATATCTGCACTAAACAAATAGGGGGCACGGGGGAAAGACATTTATAATGTCAAAGTTTCATATAAGACTCTCCAAAATCTTTTAACTTTTTGCAAAGTGCGCCAGATGCGTCCACATAACAACGGGTTGTACCGCAGGCAGCTTGACTGCCTGTCGGCTACAAACCTTTGTTAGGCTGCTATTACATCTGTGCAATTGGACAGCCATTCATTCTTGCCCAACGAATAACACCATTAAGTCTTGTTTGATATCCTTTACCTACAGATTTAAGCCATTCCAGATTATCTATATCAATGTGCGTTGATATTTTTTCTTTTTTTATTTTTAATGCATTTGCATAATAAAATTGACCATTTGAAAGAGTGTTTTCAGGAATATCAGATGTATCAATTTCAGATTCTTTCATTTTTGACAATTCTGAAATCTCAAGTTTCTGCTCTTCGGTAAGGGGCGGAAAATCAATAAAATTATAAGTTTTTGGCATTTTGTTCATATTTTGTGACCTCCTTTACAGTCGCTTTTCGTGCGGAAATAATTCTTGTTTTATCTCCAGTTTCTGTTGCAACAACATAAAGAACTGGCATACCACCTACATCGATTACTCCAGTGTAATCGTATCTTGCTTCATTCAATGTTGAATTTTCTTCATCAAATTCAATATACAAACATGGATCATTAAAAATTCGAACTGCTGTTTCGAATGAAACTTTATGTTTTTTCTTGTTTATAATATTTTTGTTTTCATCCCAAACAAAGCCATAATATTCTTTATCAGCCACACATAAAGTATAGATACTTGGTATTGATTTGTCAACTTAAAAAAAAGGCGAGTTTGACTCGCCGCTTAAAAACTAGAAAGTTAAACTTGTATAGTTTTTACTTTTATTTTTTTGTGAGCTCTCCAATTTTTTTTACATTACGAGAATTTGAAGCATCATAAACTTCTATCCTTTCAATGATTCCAACAATTGGCAAATAACCATTTGAAAGTGCTAAGTCCTTAAATGCTTTATATTCTTTAGAATCAAATTTTGCAAGTTTGTAAGTTA
>JAEDFX010000025.1 GCA_016297805.1 Treponema sp.
TAGTAAGAAATACTAGAATTAAAATCATCAGGAGAAAATTATGGATAAAGAAAAAATCTTAAAAAGCCGAACTGAATGGAAAAACAACTTCCATTAGGAATAAAAGAATTTATTCAAAACATCACGGCAAAAGAACTTGTATGCTTTTTCAATTATTGGTGCGAAAAGCAAACAAAGGAATCTCTGACAAAAGGAATCCTAAATCAGTATGTGAAGAAATTACAAAATGAGAAAATATGAATTATGAAGTCGTCTAAACAGATTAAAATAGAATTTTGGAAAAGAAAACTAAAAGAATATATAGAATCAATTAAAAAGAATTCTTTAGAAAAAACAAACCTACAAATGCCTAAAAATTGGAGTTTAAGCAAAAAACTGTCAGATACAATTACTATTTCTGTATCAAACAAGCAATGTGATGGAGATGAGACATTTATATTCATTTTTCATTGCGGGAGCGGGAACAAATTTTATTACTCAGACAGCTATAATATTGTTGTCAGCCTTTTTAACAAATTTTATGAAAACTTTGAAAAAGACAATGCTGTTTTACAAAGAAAAATAGAACCAATAATACGAAATGAAATAGCGATTGAAAACAATAAAAAGTCTATCAAAAATTTTGTAGATATTATGATGCTCGAATCAGAATATGAATGGAAACTTATAGAACAAGAAATTTATTCCGTTCTACGAATTAAACTGAAATCTGCAAGAATAATTGAAATTTTAATATATCATAATACTTTTCGAAAACATCCAGAATTCTTTAATACAAAAGAATTGCTGAATTCTATAATTACAATTGACTGTGGATTTGAGAAAAATCATCTTCCTGTAAATATTTTGAACTGTATTAGCGAGAAGTGGTAAAGTATATTTCATCTGTGAGAACGGATTAATTTCTTACGAAAAAAAACTCCAATCCCGACCGAAGTCAGAACTGGAGTTCAAAAGTTCCCCTTGCAAGCCCAAGAATGATAGTTATTGCCTTTTTCTATTTTATCATAGCATGATATTCCTGCAGGCTCTTAACGCTTCCCTCACTACCGTGGCCGCCTTTTACCGCCTCAATTCCCTTTACAGCGGCAACGGCACCTGCGAGCGTTGTGATGTAGCTTAGCAAATGTATAATATTCAAAAAAAACTGCCTGCATCACACAGCATTAATTTTGTAATGCCGACACACTGTTTTGAAAGCTAAAACACACTGTTTCAAAATCTCAGGCACACTGTTATAAGAACTCAAACACACTGTTTTGAAACCTCAGACACATTGTTATAAGAACTCAGGCACTGTGTCAGCATTCTGTTAAAAGCCTTGTAACGGTTTGCTGATAGCCTTGCAGCGTTTTAGAGACACGCTTATTCAGTCTTTCTATAAGCCTTTTAGCGGAATTAAATTCGCCTGTCTGAATAAGATATTTTGCATATTCTATTTCTTTTTTTATCTTAAGTTCTTCTATTAAACCTGCAAACTTTGAATCTTTTAGAGCCATTGTCATTGCCCTGTCATAATAGGAAATACCGCGTTCTGCATTGTGTTTTATTTTTATCAGATAAAGACCGTAAGTTGCGGTATTGCATGGATGAAGCGGAATTGTCGGAATAAAGTCATTCAATAAATCCTGCGGAATTGGTTCTCCCAGTTCAAGGCTTGTAAAAATGATGTTGTTTACAACCTGAACCGTATGTTTTCCGTGCGGATATTTTTTATGCAATTCTTTCAAAAAATCAAGGCATTTGTAAACTAAAGATGAATTCTGTTCTGTAAGTGTTAAAACTTTGAGTAAATCGTTGCATGCAAAAAGTTTTACCATAGGACTTTCTGATTCAAACATTAAGACCTGATTTAAAAAACTGCAATAAGTTTCATAGTCGCCAGTGTTAAAAATTGCTTTTAGCCATTCCGTAAAGTAGTTCAAGTAATTGTCTTTCGAAAGCACAAAGTCTTTTGCTCCGTTTGTATTTTCAAAAATCGAAAGCGTTTCTTTGTATTTTTCCTGTGCGTTCAGAATTTTCATATAGTTTGTAAGAATAATTTCCAGCTGCTTTGATTTTTCTTTTTCGTTTTTGAAGTTTTTCTGCTCATTAAATTTTTCAAGTGATTTTGCAATATTCCGTTCTGCACGGTCATATTTTCTTAAGTTTGCGTTGCAAAGCGCAATGTTGTTCCAGACTGCAGCCTGGTTTGTTCCGTCTTCTACAAGCGAACTTAGCCTGTCCAGTGCTTCTCCGTATTTTTCTTTTACAAAGGAACATTTTGCATGGTTAATTGCAGCATCAAAATAAAAACCGTCTTTGTGTGCAGTGTTAAGGTTCAGATAGCGGGAAAGTATTCTTTCTGTTTTTTCGGGATTTTTTTCCAGATTCAGGTTGATGTAAAGACGCAAGGCTGGAGTAAAACTAAAATCAAGGTGAACGGCTATATCGCACCAGTATAATGCTTTTTTCAGGAGTGAATGTTTTTTTGTGGCAAGTACAAGATAAAGCATGCTCAAAGCAAGGGATGCCTGTACAGTATTCTGCAGGTAAAAAGATTTTCGTAAATAATGGACTGCTTTTGCGGCATCGCCTTTTTTCATAAAAAGAAACGCATACTGAAAATATATTTCATAAGGCACTTCATCGTGTTCGTCTATAAAATGGCATAAGGCTTTTTCTGCATTCTCAAATTCACTTTTAGAAAGATACCAGCCGGAAAGTTTTCTTGCAGTTTCTGCGGTATTCAAATTGTAAAGGATTAACAGGTTTTCTTCCGTGCGTTCTGTTCTTGCAATCTTATTCTGTGCAATTCGTAAAGCATAAGAAGGATTTTCTTTGTTCTGAATTTTTGAAAGGCATTCCGCTTCTTTGTCATACTCTTTTAATAGCGAATGAAAAGCGGCAAGCCTGAAGTAGTATGTGTCAGAAAAGCGTTTGTCATCTGCAAGGTCAGAGTTTTCCATTCTATAGACTGCAAGTTCTTTTTTGAGCATTTCCTTCTGTTCTTTTAAAACAAGGCTTCCTTCCTGAATCAGAAGATATTTTGAAATGTCAGAAACTTCATTTTTTACGGTTCCAGTTTTCTGCTCATTTGCTGCTTTTTCACATTCTGCAAAATTAAAATCAACCGTCAAATCTTGAGAAGAAATGTCCATTGTGATTTTTTCGGATTTTCCGCAGAGAACGGAACTTTGCGTGCTGTTATTTTCAAGTTCGTTAGAGTCAATCATTTTTTTACCTCAGTTATTACCTTTCTTTGCAGAAAACTTTCTTGCACGATGAATTTCCTTTCGCTTTTTGTAAAGTTCCCTTAAGTGTTCGTTTTCCAGAATGCGGATGATAAGGTGGAGTTTTTCTTTTATGCCGTCAAGGTCGATTTCTTTGGCGCGTTTTCTGTAATCAAAAGCACAAAGCCTGTTGATTATTGCCTGAAGTTCGTTTCGCAAATATTCGGGAATAATTGAATCTTCCGAGATGCGTGGAATTATTATAGAAGGTGCAAAATCTGAAAGAAGCTTATCGTAAAGTGCAAGGCGTTTTTTTTCGTTGCCGTTGAATTCTTCTTTTCCGACCCTGATATTGTTGGCGACTTCCCAGAAAGTTGAGCCGTTTGTTTCATTAAGCGTTGTGTAAAAACTCCGTTTGTCCAGAAGTTCAAAGAGCATGCAGCCAAGTGAATAGATGTCCGCACTTTTTGCCATTTCCCAGTTATCTTCAAAGCAGGAATACAGTTCCGGTGCACGGTACATCATAGGTAAATCTTCTGCATTTGGCGAAAAAAGTTTTACTTCTCTTTCTATTTCTTCTGTGGCAAGTGAAAGGCCAAAATCAATCAAGACTGCCGTGCATTTTCCGTCTTTGCGTATGCCCATTATATTTGAAGGCTTTAAATCCCTGTGACAGAATCCCTGCCGGTGAAGGCACTGCACTGCGGAAATCATGGAACAGAAAAGTTTGAGGCGGTTTGCGCAAGTTTTAAGGCGGTCGTTTGCTTCGTCAAAAAAAGATTTGCGCACGTCTATATCCATATAAATAGAAGAAAAGAAAGAAACGAGGAAAATATAGTTTTTCCCTTCCAGCTGAATATCGGCCTGCATTGTTTTTAAAGGCATTAAAATCTGCTGCAGGCGGTGGCTTCCCTTTAATTTTTGCAGAACTGCACTTTCCCAGTTAATGCACTCTTTTAACTTAGGTTCTTCTTCGCACAATAAAGGGTTTGTGGCTTTTACGGCTATGTTGCGCCCGGTTACAGCATCGTGGGCACGGAATACATAATAAAGCCCCCTGTCTTCTTCATTATTGTCATAAATGCGGCTTATGCATCGGGCATCTTCAAAAAGGCCTGTAAAAGTGCTTGCCCCGGTTATCGTATTGAGCGTAATCGTTTCTGCCGTGGCAAAAGAATCTTCAGGAAGAAGTTCTGTATCATAACCTTCAAAATCAAATTCCAGCTGGTGCGCTTCGTCTTTTAGTGCTGATAAACTATTTTGCATAAGGACATTATAGCACAGAAATTGCAAAACATGGTGAAAAATACAATATTTAAATCAAATGTCTAAAATTGTGCCATTTGATTTAAATTAGAGTTTATTACGAAATTTAATTATAAGGATGTTTTATCTATATTATGATACAAAAATAGAGAACTAATGTATAATAGGATATAGGAATTTTTTCTAAGAAAAATAAGGGAAGTGTCATTAATTGACACATATATGCGATAAAATAAAAAACGAAAGGAATTAAAAATGGAATACAGTGCTGGTATGGTAAGTTGTCTTTTCTGGTTTAATGAGACGCTTAACACAATTCCATATTATTTAGATAAGACTTCGGTTAGCGATATGAGAAAGATTGCTGTTGAGCAGAATCTTTATCAGGTTCGCGCTCAAGATAGATGCAGGAGAATTACAGGGGTCGTTTATAAAAGACTTGATACACTTACACCTGAACTTATTGCAGAACTCCGTGATTCAGATATTAATACGGCTCATATTATTCATCTTATTTCAATTATGAAATCTGATCTTCTTTTCTTTGAGTTTATGAATCTTTGTTTTAAGAAAACTATACAGCTTGGCAAAAAGAATCTTGAAGACGCTGATATTAAAAACTTCTTTGATGAAAAGATTGCTCAGAGTGAAGAAGTTGCTCAGTTTTCTGAAAGTGCAATTTATAAACTTAAGCAAACTTACGTAAAGTTTTTGATTGAAGCAGGACTTGTAGAAAACGCACAGACAAAAAAGATTCTTATTCCGTACATTGATTATAGATTACAAGATACTTTGAAACAAAGTGGATATGGCACATACCTTTCTACTCTGACAGGAATTGATTATGAGTGATGATAGTTTTGCAGCAAGATTAAATCGAATTAAAGATGAAATTTCTAATCCTGATTTTTTGAAAAACAAAGGGCTTGGAAATGAAGTTGGATATTACATATTTGATTATGCTCCTGAAAGAGAACTTGAGGTTCGTGAGCATATTAAATTACTAAAGAAGCAATTATCAGACATTGTTGAATTTGATTTATATGAAATTGTGATGGATTTCTTAAAAGACAATTATTCTCTTGAAGATGTTTTTGCTATGGAAGAAGACGGACTTGAAACAGTTATAAACGAATTGCAGCCAACTCTTGGACTTACTGAAGACGGAGAATCTAACCGTATTATCGATCATATTGTAAATAACACACCTGATAATTCAATTGTGTTTGTTACTGGAGTTGGCAAAGCTTACCCTCTTGTTCGTTCTCATACAATTTTGAATAACTTGCATCAGAAACTTTATAAAGTTCCGGTTGTAATGTTTTTCCCTGGTGAATACACAGGTCAAAAACTTAGACTATTTAATGCAATAACAGATGATAATTACTACAGAGCTTTTCCGCTTTGCAAATAAAAAAAGGCTTGGAGATAAGATTATGAATATTAAAAACATGTTTGAAAAATCAATCGACCGTGACATTCAGGGTGTAATTAAAGTTGGTCAGTCGAATGAAGAAAATGTTTATCAGGAACTCGAAGAATATGTTGTTACAAACGAACTTACAAAACACTTCAGAGATTTTTTCTCCAGCTATAAAAATGGTATTAATAAACCAACAGACAAAATGGGTGTATGGATTACAGGTTTCTTTGGAAGCGGTAAATCACACCTTTTAAAAATTCTTTCTTACCTTTTACAGAATAAAGAAGTAAATGGTAAACATGCAATTGATTATTTTACTGATGGTAAAAAGATTGCTGACCCAATGATTATTGCTGACATGAAACTTGCAGGCACAGTTCCAGCTGATGTAATACTTTTTAACATAGATTCCAAAAGTGATTCTAACTCTAAAACTCTTCCAGATGCAATTGTCCGCGTGTTCTTGAAAGTGTTTAATGAAATGCAGGGCTTCTGTGGTTCTCGTCCATATATTGCAGACCTTGAAAGACGATTAACTAACGAAGGAAAATATGCACAGTTTAAACAGATTTTCAAAGAAAGCTCTGGTAAAGAATGGGTAGATGAAAGACAAGGCGGTGCCTTTATTCTTAAGCATATTGCCTTTGCTCTTAATAAACTTAATGTAATGACTGAGGAAGATACACGAACTTGGTATAATGAACAGTCTAAAGATTATCATATAAGCATTGAAGACTTTGGAAAACTTGTACAGGAATATTGCGATAAAAAAGGAAACAATCACCACATTATTTTCTTAGTTGATGAAGTTGGACAGTTTATTGCTGATAACACAAAGCTTATGACAAATATGCAGACTGTTACTGAAGATTTAGGTACTGCATGTAGAGGAAAAGCTTGGATTGTTGTAACAAGCCAGCAGGATATTGATAGTGTTATTCATGTTGAAGGACAAGACTTTTCTAAAATTCAGGGACGATTTGACACTCGTCTTAATCTTTCAAGTTCTAATGTTGATGAAGTTATCCGCAAGCGTATTCTTGAAAAAAATCCTGAAGCAAAAGCTTTGCTCGAAGAATTATACAATTCAAAAGAATCAATCATAAAAAATCTTATTACTTTTGCAGACCCTGTTTATAAAAAACTTTATGAAGATGCAAATGAATTTGCAGATGTTTATCCGTTTATACCTTACCAGTTTAATCTTTTAGGAGATGTACTTACTTCTATTCGTGAACACAGTTCAAGCGGTAAACATCTTGCAGAAGGTGAACGTTCGATGATTGCTCTGTTCAAAGAGTCAGCAATGGCTTATGAAGAAAAGACAGAAGGAGTATTGATTCCATTCAATAAATTCTATGACGCGCTTGCAAAGTTTATCGATCATTCAAACAGCATTGTAATTAATCACGCGTTGGAAAATAAGCATCTTGAAAATCCTTTTGATACTGATCTTCTTAAAGTTCTGTTTATGATTAAGTATGTCCGTACAATAAAGAGCAATGTTGAAAACCTTACAACACTTCTTGTTTCACACATTGACCAGGACCGCGTTGAGCTTAGAAAACAGGTTGAAGATTCTTTGCAGAGACTTGTAACAGAAACTCTTGTACAGAAAAATGGTGATGAATATGTATTCCTTACAAACGAGGAACAGGAAATTAACCGTGCGATTAACAATGAAGTTGTAGATGTAAGTGAAGTGATTGCGCATACAAGCAATATTGTTTTCTCAAGCATCATAAAATCTGCCCGCTATTCTTATACAGGAAAAGCTTCCGGACGTTACTTCTTCCCATTCAATCAGAAAGTCGATGGTATCAACAGACACGATGGTGAATCAATCGGATTAAAACTTATTACTCCTTATTACAGTGACAAGAAAGATGATTCTGCTATGAGACAGCTTTCTTTGGGTGGTGCTGATGCAATTATCCGATTACCAGAAGATGTTACTTTCCTTGATGAAATAAGAGAGTTCATCAAACTCCAGCGATATATGACAAAAAATGCAAGTGAACTTTTAAACTCTCATAGGGTTGTTCATGATGCCAAAGCAGCCGAACTTTCTGAAAAGAGCCGTAGAATTGTTACCTTTGTTGAAAAAGCAATTGGTGAAGCTGATGTATTTATTAATGGCGATGATTATCTTTGTAAAGCGCAGGATGCAGAACAAAGACTTAACGAAATCCTTAAGAAGCAGGTTGAAACAACTTACTATAAATTAAGTTATATGGAAACTGAACCAAATCAGTCTTCAATAACTTCTATTTTTACAAATAAGAACACACTTGGTCTTACAGGTGGTTCTGACGGAACAAATAAGCTTGCTCTGGATGATTTGGAACAGTTTATTAGATATAATCCTTCAGCAACAAGTACGAGAATGACATTTAAAAGTATCATTGGGCAGTATACATCAGCTCCTTATGGTTTTACTGAATTAGATATAGGCTGGCTTGTAGGAACTTTATTTAAGAATAATAAAATTGCTTTCTCAATTGCAAATAAGGCAATTTCTGTTTTAGATTCAAGCGCAGATGAACTTACTAATTATCTGACAAAGCGTGAGTATCAGGACAGACTGATTATAGAAAGTAAAAAACATATTTCCGATAAGCAGTTGAAAATATTAAAAGATTTGATGAATGAGCTTTTTGGTAAATCTGTAAATACTGATGATGATGAAAAGTCGGCGGCAGACTTTAGAGAAGCAGCAGCAAAAGCTCTTGAAGATATAAAATCATATCTTAGAGATTACGATTATAATCTGGAACTGCCAGGAAAAGATTTGCTTGATAAAGGCAAAGATTTTATGGAAAAAATCTGCTCCTTTACAATTTATACTCAGCTTTATGATTACCTTGAAAATCATTTTGATGATTTAATGGATTACGCAGAAGACAGTAAAAATGTTTTTGACTTCCATAAAGGTGAACAGAAAACAATTTTCAAAAAGTCTCTTGAACTCAAAACTCTTTATGAGAACAGCAAAAACTATATAACCGGAGATACTCTTTCAAATCAGATTTCAAACATGCAAAACATTTTGCAACAGATAAACCCATGGTCTTCTATTCCAATGCTCAAAATGGCCAACACAACTTTTGAAAATGAGTATTCAAAGTTGCTGACTAAAGCAAAGTCAGAAGAAAAGGCTGCTGTACAGGCAGATTTAGAAAGTGTTCAGGAATACTTAAAACAGAATAACTGCACAGATACCTTTGGAGTTCAAACAAAGTATGATGACATTTTGAACAGGCTTGAAGCTTCGAATGATATTGCAAAAGTAAAATCATTCTCTGCGGAAAGTGCAACTGTAAAATCTGGACTTGTAGCACAGATTGCACAGAGTCTTGTAAAGGCAACACCTGCAGAATCAGGAACCGCACCAAAACTTTCTAAGACTGTACATTTTAATACAGTTGTGGCAAACAAGGTTGTTCAGATTAATACCGAAGAAGATATAAACCAGTTTACAACACAAATTGCTGCTGCCTTAAAAGACCTGCTTAAGAATAATGCTGGTGGAATTACTGTATTGTTATGACAAAGGAAATGTAAATGGCGATAGAGAATAGTTTATACGATAAAAAATCTCTCAAAACTGTTGCTGGAAAAACAGCCGACTTTTCTGAACTTGCAAAAGATTGTGTTGCATTTGCAAATTCCAAAGGCGGATGTATTGATATTGGTATTGAAGATGATGATGAACTTCCCCCTAAGGAACAAAAAGTTTCGGATGAATTAATCGTTAAGATTGAAAAAAGAATTTCAGAAAACACAATAAACGTTTTAACTGCTGTAGAAAAACTTACTGCGCAAAATGGTGGTGAATATATAAAACTGCATGTATTTTACAATAAAGCATCTATTGCAAGTACTAGTGACGGAAAATATTATATGAGAGTAGGTGATTCCAGTAAGCCTGTAAAGGCTGATGAAATTTCCATAATCTTTACTGACAGACCATCGTATGTATGGGAGACACAGAAAACATTAAACAAGTATTCTGACTGTGATAAAGGAAAACTCAATTTGTTTTTACACGACATTCGCATGGCCAGCCGTGTAAGTGATTTTGTAAAATCCAAATCAGATATTGAACTGTTGAAATACTATCATTTAGTTAATGGTGAATATCTTACAAATCTTGGGGCACTCTGGCTGGGTGATTATTTTCAGAGGTCAAATTTAGGAACCTCTCCACGAATACAAGTTATCAAATACGATGCAGAGGAAGTTAAAATCAACAAGTTTATGTACTGTGATGATGACATGTCTCCAAAAGAACTTATTGATGCAATTTGGAGTGATGTACCTGATTGGAAAGAATATTATGAAATTCCAAATACAATTCACCGTGAAAGAGTGTATGCTTACGAATATAAAGTAATTCGAGAGCTTCTTGTAAACGCTATTGTTCATCGTCCTTACACTATGGGCGGACATATTTTTATAAAACTCTATCCAGACAGAATGGAAATTATGAATCCTGGAACATTGCCTTTGGGAATCACTCCTGAGAATATTTTTAACGCCAGCTTCCAGCGGAATGAAGCATTTGGAAAGATTTTCTTTGATCTTGATTATATGGAAAAAGAAGGAAGCGGCTATCATCTTTTATATCAGCTTTTGCTACTGAACGGAAAGCCCCTTCCTATTGTAGAAGAAGGCAGGGACTGGGTAAAAGTAACCATTATGCGAAAGCCTATAAATGACAATGCTTTTTTATTCATGTTCAGAATCAATAAAGAGTATGAGTTATCTCAAAAACAGACCATCGAATTAGGACTTTTATCGCAAAAAAGTAGTTTTAGTAGTAAGCAGGTAGCAAAAATACTTGAAATGCCAGAAGAAGAAGCTTTTAAAATAATTGATGGAATTTATACGGCTGGAATTCTTTCTAAATATGAGGATAAAGATTTATATGTTCTCAAGGGAATCAAAGTGAAAGAAGAAGATAATCATGAAAATTTCCAAAAAGTTGATATCGAGAAAAAGTTCGATGAAAATGAAGAAACTACCCAGAAAACTACCCAGAAAACTACCCAGAAAATCATCGAATTGATGAAAAACTACCCTGAAATTACCCAGAAAGAATTGGCAGAACAGTGTGGAATAACAGCTGATGGTATAAAGTGGCAGATTAAGCAACTTAAGAAAAAGAATATAATTACCCGAATTGGTTCTGACAAATCCGGGTATTGGCAGATTATTACTCAAGACAAAACGGAGACCAGATAAAATGAACAAAACCTTAATAAAAAACTTTGCAATTGATGCTCGTGTGCGCCTTATTCAAATGGCAGTTGATAATGCCGGGCTTGTAGGAATTGCAAAGGACAAGATAGATTCTCCAATTCAAAAAGGTGACAACTTTGAAATTTATAAAACGCTTGCAGGAACAGAGCACACTATTACAGGAGCCGAAATAAAACAGCGCGAAAGCCTTGTTAAGCGAATCAAAAAAGACGGCTTTGAAAACGTAATGGAAGCCACCGCTTATACCTGGTTCAACCGAATCATTGCCATCAGATATATGGAAGTAAACGATTACCTTCCAACCAGAGTGCGTGTGCTTAGCAGTGAGACCAGCGGAAAAAAAGAGCCTGATATTGTTACACAGGCTCCAGATAATGTTGATTTGAATTTTACAGAAGCAGAGAAACAGCAGGTTCGCGAACTTAAAGCAAAGCAGAAGATGGACGAAGCATTCCAGCTTTTGTTCATAAAGCAGTGCAACGAGCTGAACAAAATATTGCCGAAGCTTTTTGAAAGAACAAGCAGCGGCGAACTTGATTATACAGAACTACTTTTCTCTTTGAGTTTTATCCAGAGCGATGGCATTATTGCACGACTTTTGGAAATTGATGAAGAAGATTTTAAAGATCAGGTGCAGATTATCGGCTGGATGTATCAGTATTACAACACTGAATTAAAAGACGATACATTTGCAAAACTCAAAAAGAATGTAAAAATCACAAAGGAACGCATTCCCGCTGCAACACAGCTTTTTACACCGGACTGGATTGTACGCTACATGGTAGAAAATTCTCTTGGCCGTTTGTATATCGAAAATACATCTTCGGTTGCTGAGCGTAGTCGAAGCACAGAAGAACAAACTGCCAAAATGATGGGCTGGAAATACTATCTTCCACAGGCAGAGCAGACAGAAGAAGTTCAGAAAAAACTGGATGAAATCCGCAAAGAACAGATGGCAACTGGTGGATTTAATCCTGAAACTATAAAGGTTTTAGACCCTTGTATGGGGTCAGGTCACATACTTGTATATGCATTTGATGTTCTCGTGCAGATGTATAAGAATGCCGGATACAACGAGCGCGATGCAGCCCAAAAGGTTATGCAGAACAATATCTTTGGACTTGATATTGACGACCGCGCAGCACAGCTTACCTATTTTGCCCTGATGATGAAAGGCCGCCAATACGACCGGCGATTCTTTGAAAGAAATATAGAGCCGAACACTTATGCAATCCATGAGTCAAATGGCATAAGTGAAAAAGCAATATCTACAGTCATTGAGCAAACAGCTTCGGTCATTGAGCCTGTCGAAATGACCATTGCAAAATCCCTTGTCCAACTCTTCCAAGACGCAAAAGAATACGGTTCGATTATTGATGTGCCAGCCTTTGATTACGATTCTCTTAAAAATACACTTATCGCATGGAAGCAGAACCATGAAGCAACATTAGAAAATGTTCTTATAGAAACTGATGTAGATGCTCTTTTGCCTTTGATTGAAATTGCGAAAGTGATGAGCGCAAAATACGATGTTGTTGTTACGAATCCTCCTTATATGGGCGCAAGCGGAATGGGTGAGCATCTGAGTAATTTTGTAAAGAAGAATTATGAGGACTCAAAGAGCGATTTTAGTACTGTGTTTATGGAAAAAGCTCTGAAATTTACACAAGAACACGGGTACATGACTATGATAAATATTCCTGTTTGGATGTTCCTCAGTAGTTATGAAAAATTAAGAATGAAATTGCTTACAGAAAATACTTTAATCAATATGTCTCATAATGGACGTGGAATTTTTGGTTCAGATTTTGGTTCCGTTGCATTTGTTTTTAAAAAAGGTTATGTACAAAATTATAATGGTGTTTATGCCAGACTTTTTGAACAACAAGGACAAGTTGACAGTATCGAAGAAAAAGAAGAAATGTTTCTTTCTGTTAAGAATCGATTTACTGCACAACAGGAGAACTTTGCGAAGATACCGGGAATGCCTGTTGCGTATTGGGTAAATCCGATATTGTATGAAGATTATAAGAAATCAAAACCTTTGGAAAAATATGTTCATGGATTCCAAGGTATGATAACTGGTAATAATGATTATTTTTTAAGATTTTGGCAAGAAATCGATTTTTCCAAAGTTGTCATAAATGCAAATCAAAAGGATTTATTTTGTGAAACTTATAAAGCCTGGATTCCTTATAAAAAAGGTGGAGGGATTCGTCGTTGGTATGGTAATAGTTTTTATGTTTTAAGATGGGAAAAAAAAGGTAAAACACTGACTAGAGCAAGGACTGAAAATTCATCTTATTATTTAAAAGAAGGTGTAACATGGTCATATATAACTTCTGGTCGTTTTTCAGCAAATTATTATCCAGAAGGTTATTTATGGGATGTTCATGGCTCAAGTATTTTTACAAACAATCATACAAATCTCCTTTATTATTTAGGATTTATGAATAGTTGTGTAAATGATTATATTCTTGCTTCTACAAATCCAACAATAAGTTTTCAAGTTGAAAATATACTCGCTTCTCCAATTATCGAAGCTCCTTCTAATTCTTCAATTGTAAAAGATTTTGTTGAACAAAATATCTCCCTTTCCAAATCCGACTGGGATTCCTTTGAAACAAGCTGGGACTTCAAAAAGCACCCATTGATATAATGGAGGCAGGGAAAATGGAAAAGAAAATGCAAATAAGAAACAGCACCATTGATTTTCTGGTCTTTACAAAGCAGAATTCTCAAGATTCAATAGAAGTGCGCGTGCAGGACGAAAATGTCTGGCTCACACAGGACGGAATAGCAAAGCTGTTTGACAAAGGACGTTCTACAATCACCGGGCATCTGACAGAAATTTTTGCATCGAATGAACTTTCCAAAGATTCAGTTTGTCGGAAATTCCGACTAACTGCTGCAGACGGCAAAACCTACAATACTAAATTCTATAATCTTGATGCTATTATTTCTGTCGGCTACCGTGTAAACTCTCTGCGAGCTACACAGTTCAGACAGTGGGCAACAAAAGTGCTCAGAACATTCGCCGTTCAGGGCTATGTTCTTGACAAAGACAGGCTGGAAAACGGACAGATTTTTGATGAAGAATATTTTGAGCACTTGCTGGAAGAAATCCGCGAAATCAGGATGTCGGAACGCAAGTTTTATCAAAAAATTACAGATATTTATGCCACAAGCGTTGATTATAGCAAGGATGCAAAAACGACCAAGGATTTTTTTGCAAACGTACAGAACAAACTTCATTGGGCAATTCACAAGCATACTGCCGCAGAGCTGATTGTAGAGCGAGCCGATGCGGAAAAACTTCACATGGGGCTTACCAACTGGCGCAAGGCACCAGACGGCAAGATTGAAAAGGCCGATGTCAGCATAGCAAAAAATTACCTGTCAAAAGAGGAGCTTGAAAAAATTGAACGCTTTGTAACTATGTATCTTGATTATGCGGAATTTCAAGCAAAAAAGCGGATTCCTATGACTATGGAAGACTGGGCAACTCGGCTGAACAAATTCTTAGACTTCAATGAGATGGAGATCTTACAGGATAAAGGACGAGTTTCTGCTGAAATTGCAAAATCTTTCGCAGAAAGTGAATTTGAAAAGTATCGAGTTATTCAGGACAGATTATTTGAAAGCGATTTTGACTTATTCTTGAAAGATGCAAAAAAATTGGAGAACAGGGAGCAATAATTATGGGAACGTTTATAAAAGATAAATTCGCTGCATGGCAAAAAGAATGTGACGACCGTTTTAATCAGCTCAAAACAAATGAAGAGGAATTAAACCGAATCTTTATTGAAATCTACGGCTTGCAGGACGAACTTTCACCAGAAGTAGCTGAAAAGGATGTTACGGTGCGCCGCGCGGACTTGCAGAGGGAGATAAAATCCCTCATAAGCTATGCCGTGGGCTGCATGTTCGGTCGCTATTCATTATACAAGGAAGGGCTTGCTTATGCTGGAGGTGACATGAGCGAGACATACCACGACTTCTGGCCAGAAGGCTGTGCTTTTACTCCTGATGCCGACAATGTAATTCCTGTTACCGACGAAGAATACTTTGATGATGACATCGTAACACGCTTTGTAGAATTTGTACGTCAGGTTTATGGAGAGGACACTTTGCAGGAAAATCTTGCTTTTATAGCAGATGCATTGGGTGCTCGGGGAGACACTCCAAAAGAGGTTATCCGCTCATATTTCTTGAACGACTTTTACAAAGACCACTGCAAAATCTACCAGAAGCGTCCTATTTACTGGATGTTTGACTCCGGTAAAGAGAATGGTTTCAAGGCGTTAATCTACATGCACCGCTACGATAACCAGACACCAGCTCGTGTCCGCACCGATTATTTGCACAAACTGCAAAAAATGTACGATGCCGCATTGGTACAATGCTCTCAGATTGCAGAAAACCCAGCAACAGCTGCTCGCGACAAAGCCCTTGCCATTAAACGCATCGCCAAAATCACCAAGCAGCTGGAAGAAACAAGATTGTACGACCAGGCACTCGGCCACGTTTCAAGCCAGTATATCGACATCGACCTAGACGACGGTGTAAATGTGAATTACGAAAAATTCCAAGGTGTTCAGGTTGCACGAGAAGGACAGAAAGCGATAAAGATTGATATACTGGGGAAGAGGGGATAAATTAGGAGGATTTACAAAATGAAATTAATAAACTTTAAGGCAACAAACGTTAACGGTTATTTATCATTTGATATTAATTTTTATGAAGATATTACATATCTGATTGGTTTGAATGGTTGTGGTAAAACAACAGTTTTAAAACTTATTTCAGGTCTTTTATTACCTAGTTATGATTATTTAGCAACAATTATGTATGATTCAATTGAAATAACACTTAAAGATAATGACCAAAACTATTATATTTCTTCACGAAAAGATAAACAAAAAATTACAATCACCTTAAATGATGAAAAACCGTCTTCATTTCAATTGATTTCCTGTGAAGATTATCAAATATCAAAAAACGAGGGATTTATAACACCTCAACTATCAAATATTTATAGAGCATTTGATAAGTCAGAATTAATTCAAAAAATTAGACAATTATCGGATCCTATAATTCTAGGTCTCAATCGAAGAATTCCAAGTAAAAGAATTAATATTGATAGAGAAGATTATATTAATAGGCGGGCTGGATATAATATCCGTCGCAATAATTTTAGTGAATTGGATATTGCTTTATTTGATATCAGAGACTTAATGTTTTCCCAGGTTAGACAGAATGCAGCACAGCAAAAAATTATTACTGCAAACTTCAGAGAGGCATTAATTAAAGAAACAATGCGTCTTTCAGATTTTAATTCTATTGAAAAAGTCTTCTCAGGAAAAATAAATTTTGCAGAAGAAAAGAAAAAATTAGAAAAAAAAGAAGAAGATATTACTTTAGTTATAAATAACTTAGGAATTTCTGAATTAAAAGATTCAATAAACACATATTTTAGGGAAGAAAAAGAATTACTTTTATCATTAGATGTAGCAATGAATGATAAATCAGTAGATGAAAAAACAAGAATTGAAACAGTATCTCCATTGATGATGAAATGGGTACTTAATGGTTCTCAATTAGAAAAAATTGACAAAATAAACGAACTTGGAAACAAGTACAATGCAGAAATTGATAGATTGAATTCAAATATGGTGCGCTTAAAAAATAGCTTAAATATTTTTTTTGAAGAAACAGGGAAAAAAATTGATATAACAGGTGATGGTAATATTGATGTTATACTGCCAAATGGTGATAAAAACTCTATTTTTAATCTTTCTTCAGGAGAAAAACAATTAATTATTCTTTTTGGACATGTAATATTCTCTTCAGACATAAATGGAATTTTTATAATAGACGAACCAGAATTATCATTACATTTAAGTTGGCAAGAAAAGTTTGTTAAGGCTTTACTGAAAGCTAATCCATCAACTCAATTTATTTTAGCAACTCATGCTCCAGCAATTATTAATGAGACTAATTCATTAAATAAATGTATTAACCTATCAAAGAAGTAAAAAGATGAAAGATACGCTAGAATTTTCAACAGAACAAAAGCAAGTTAGTGGTATTTTTTATAATAATTCACATAACGGTATTATTATTTACACAGAAGATACAGACAATGATAAGCTTTTCTACTTAAAGTTTTATAATCATCTATTAGATGGAACTGGTGTTAAGGTCGAAGATGTTATCCAACTTGGAAATTGTGATACGGTTACACAAGCTTGTGTAGATGATACTGATTATTCTTTTCCCAAACTATATGTAATTGATGGAGATATATATTTAACTTATAAGCCAAAAGAATCAAAGAAAAGATTGTTTGTCTTAGATCGTTACTGTATTGAAAATTATTTATTGGATGAAGAATCAATTTGTCATGCAATTCAAGCATATGAACCAAAAAGTTTAGATCAAATAAAAGCTTCATTTGATTATGGTAATCTTATGAATGAATTTACAAATCTTATGGTTCCTATTTATTATTATTACTCAATTTTATCAGAAGAAAATAAAAAAAGGAAAACTACCAAAACTGCTGGATATCAATTAAAAAAACTAAAAGATCTTTATGATTTTCAAAGTAATCGTCCTAAAGATGTTCTTATTAATAGATTTAAAGAAGACTTGCATAATGAATTATTAAATCTTTCAGGAATTGATGAAAGTTATATTCAAGAAAAATTAAATGCCAGAAAAGAAAAATATCCTCTAACAATTGATTCATTAATAAAAATTGTTTCAGGAAAAGACTATATAATACCATTTCTTAGGTCACATGCTGCTAAAAAATTTAATTTTGCGGAACCAAAACTAGCTTCATGGAAATTTAACAGTGCAGAATACTTTGATGTTTCAATTTGCAATGATTTACGAGATAAAATTATAGAAGTATATCAAAAATATAAAAAGGGAGCATAAATAACTATGGCAGAATACAATATTTACTGTGATGAAAGCTGTTATCTTCAAAATGACTCTTTTAATGTAATGGGATTTGGATGCGTATGTATTCCCCTAAATAAATCAAGAGAAATATCTTTTAAACTGAAATCTTTGAAACAGCAATTCAATTGTACCCAAGAATTAAAATGGACAAAAGTTTCTCCTAAAAATGTAAACTTTTATAAGGCTCTTGTGGATTATTTTTTTGAAACAAAAGATATTAATTTCAGAGCATTGGTCGTAGAAAACAAAAAATCCTTAGATCATGAAACTTTTAATATGGGAAGTCATGATGCATTTTACTACAAGATGTATTATTATCTTCTAAGAAATATTATTGACCATAGACGCAGTGGAGATATTTTTAATATTTATTTTGATATAAAAGACACCCATGGTTCTTATAAAATAAAACAATTAAAACAAGTTCTTGCTTCTTATATGCATGATTATAAAAAATATACATTACCTAAATTTCAAATAATTCGCTCAAATGAAAGTAATCCTCTTCAGTTGGACGACTTTTTATTAGGAGCTGTAATGTATAAAAGCAGGCATCTTGAGTCTAGCGAGGCAAAAAAAGAGATTGTTTCATATATAGAATCAAAAGCAGGATGTAATCTTGGTGTATCTAATGAACCTTGGAAAACTAAGTTCAATCTTTTTCACTTTATTCCAAGTTTCAAGAGGGAGTCATAATGCTTAGCTTACCTGAATTAGTAAAAATCCCTGATGATGCAATTTCTCAAGTTCCAGAGTTGTTTAAGGTTTTCAAGCGGGATTTTATAGATAATGTTACATATTTTATGGCTTACCCCGTTATTATTCCTCGTCCATGCAAAGGAGAAATATATCCAGAAATATTCTGGCATATTATTTCTAGACAGGAACAAAAAGGCAGTAAAAGTAATGATACTCGTGGAATAGACTATGAACGAGCTAAAAGACTTTGTTGGATAAAACCAATAATTCAAAACTTTAGAAATGAAGAAATTACCAGCTGGAAAACCAAAGAATTTGATAAAAATGCCGGCAAAGAGCTGGAGAAGTATTATCTTTGGTACAAGCCTGGGAAATTCCTTGTAATTCTAAAGTGTGTTGAAACTAAGACAAAGAAGTTTTTTATTGCAACATCTTTTTATGTGTTTGATAGTAATGTTAAACATTATGAAGAATTGTGTAAAAAAGGTGAAAAAGTTTGCTAGGGCAAAAAAAAGGGCATCGATTGTTGTTCGACCCCTTAATTCCTTCTACGCTAGGTAGATGAATCACTCTAGTAGTAATATAATCCGGAATTCCGGATCTGTCAATAAAAAAGTAACACTTTTTATGGAGTAAGAAAAAGATGAGCCTGAAACAAATAGAAACAGAATTGAACGCACGTTTTACAGACTACAATAAATCATCTTCTCGAAATATAATCTTCTGGTATGACAAAGACGCTCAATACTCAGATGAGATTGATAGCATTAATCTGTCTCATGCAAAATTACAAAAGCTAACAAAAACGAATTCTCTTGCAACTAAATATCTTATTGAACATGAGGATACAGAATCAAACTTTTTGGTTTATGCTCCATTTGATAAGCCTTCAATAAATGAAGATCACCTTATGGATATGTATCTTTATTCAAGACATTTTGTTACAGACAGAGAAAGCGCTATTTGTGAAGACTGCAAGATTTCTACTGTATTCCTGCCTTTCTTAAAGAAGTTTCCGCAATTCTGGACAGACATCAACGAAAAGAGATTTAAAGAACTTATATCAGTAGCAGACCTAACTAATTTAACAGAAAAAAATCTTGGCCTTATTATGCTTGCTTCTGTTGTAAAAACAGAAACTGCAGATTTTAATCAGATGGTAAAAATTCTGATTACTTCTGACTTCGTGGATGGAAAACAAAAACTCTATAATAATCTTGTAAAATCTGGGCTAGAAGAATTGTTCTGGCAATACTGTCTGGAAGAATACGGCTATAACAAGGATGTAAAAGCTTTTGATAAACTGATTGCATCTTTATTTATTACGCACTGTAAGAGCCAGATTGATGAAGATTTTGCTGCAAGTTATAAATCGTATATTCTTTCTAAGATGCCAAATGTTGTGCTGCTCGTTTCTGGCATTATGAATGATGTAAACAGCGCGCAGATGTATTCATTGCTTGCAAGAAAAGTTGAAGACGGTTTCAAGATTGGCGATTTAATTTCTAAGCTTAATATTGATAATCTTACTGACTGTTTTACCTTTGAAGTTATTGATTATAAGATTTCTGAATATCTTATAAATAAAATCATTAACGAATCTGACGGCTTGAACCATCAGTATATGGGCGTTCTTATTTCGAGAATTAAGAAAACTCATTTTGAAAACTATAAACTTATATACAGAACGATAGACCGCGCAAGTCATTTGCTGAACGCAATTAAGACTTTTGAAGTTGAACTTCCTGGTGCATATACGATTGACGATATGGTAAATAAATACACAGAAAGCTGGTGTAGTATTGACCGTTATTACAGGCAATTCTATTTTGCTTTAGATAATTCAAGTGACCATGATAAACTGGACTTTGTTTTGGAAAAGCTTAGAGTGATTGTTGAAAATGCTTACACAAATAAATATTTGAGCAGCTTGTATCTTATCTGGAGAAGTAAGATGCTTACTGTTTCTGATTACAAGGAAATACCTGGAAGAAAGCAATGGCAGTTCTATGAAAAGGTTGCAAGACTTTCTGTTCGTAACGAAAGAACTGTTGTTATTATTTCAGATGCTTTTAGATATGAATGTGGCAGACAACTTGCTTCTGAATTAAAAAAACTTGCCGGTTATAAAGTTGAAAATGATTATATGATTTCGACATTACCTTCTTATACTCAGCTTGGAATGGCAGCATTATTACCGAATAAGAATTTTAAGATTGACTCCAAAACTTATGTTACTCTTGATGGAAAATCTACCGCTGGAGCTGATGCTCGTAATGCAATTTTAACTTTACCTGAGAATCAGCCTAATGGACTCTGTGTTAGATTTGATGCTGTTTATAAAAAGCCGCGTGATACGGTTAGACAGCTTTTTGCTGGTAAAAATCTGATTTACATTTTCCATGATAAAGTTGATACGACTGGCGATGATATGAATACAGAAAATCAGGTATTTGATGCATGCCAGGAAGCAATTGATGATATTACAAAATTAATTAGTCAATTAACAAATGCCTGTTCAATTGGAAAATACATAATCACTGCTGACCATGGATTTATTTATAAACGAGATAAGATTCAGGAATCAGATAAGCTTTCTACTGGCCATATTCATACAGTAGACATTAAAAAGAGACGCTTTGTTCTTACCAAAAACAAAACAATTATTGATGACACTTTAAGATACAGTATGAGCTATCTTGGTGAAAGTATGGCTGATACAGAAGTAATTGTTCCAAGCGGAGTTGATATTTTTAAGGCTCAGGGCGGACAGAACTTTGTACACGGTGGCGCTACTTTACAGGAAATTATTATTCCTCTTGTTTCGGTGGAAACTTCACGCGGCAAGCATCAGACTCAGGAAGTTAATATTGATTTGGCAAGTGTATTCAGAACAATTTCAAATTTGAATACCTACATTGATTTTATCCAGAAAGAGCCTGTTACAGATACTTTGCGACCTAGAACTATTAGAGTTTGGTTTGAAGATGAAAGTGGAACTAAGGTTTCTAACGAAAATATAATTGTGGCTGACAGAACGAATACAAATCCTGATGGGCGTAAGTATCAGGAGAAGTTTATTTTTGCAAGCCGCAAATATAGTCCAAAAGACAAATACTTTATGCGTATTACTGATAATGAAACTGGAATTGAGATTTCTCATTATGAATATGTAATTGATATTCCGTTTGCAGATGATTTTGGTTTTGGATTTTAAGAAAACAGCAGGAGAAAAAAATGGACGAATTAGCACAAAAAATCTATGAAACATTTCCTGGAAAAGTTGTTCGTAAGGATTTAACAAAACGTATTAAGGAAGGGGCAAATGTTCCTGTTTATGTCTTGGAATATCTTTTGGGTATGTACTGTTCCAGCACGAATGAAGACGATATTAACGAAGGAATTAAGAATGTAAAACAGATTCTTGCAGATAACTTTGTTCGTCCAGATGAAGCCCAAAAAATTATTTCAAAAATCCGTGAGCATGGTTCTTATACAGTAATTGATAGAATTACAGTTAAGCTGAATATCAAAGAGGATGAATATCAGGCAGAATTTTCTAATCTTGGAATTAAAGAAGTTACAGTATCTAGTGATGATGTTGAAAAATACGACAGACTTGTTTGTGGCGGTATATGGTGTATTGTTCAGATGGATTATTTTTATGATGAAAATGACCGTTCAAAAAGTCCTTTCCTTATTAAAAAGCTTACACCAATTCAGATGCCAAGCATTGATTTTGATGTTGTAAAAAATGCTCGATCTAAGTTTACAGATGAAGAATGGATTTCTTTAATTCTTAGAAGCACTGGAATGGAGCCGACACAGTTTGATGAGCGTGTAAAATGGCTGCATCTTGCACGTTTGATTCCTCTTGTAGAAAACAATTATAACCTTTGTGAGCTTGGTCCACGTGGAACTGGTAAATCTCATATTTATAAAGAAATCAGTCCTAACAGTATTTTGGTTTCTGGTGGTCAGACAACGGTTGCAAATCTTTTTTATAATATGGGTGCAAGAACGATTGGACTTGTAGGCCTTTGGGATTGTGTTGCTTTTGACGAAGTCGCTGGAATTAAATTCAAAGACCAGGATGGAGTTCAGATTATGAAGGACTACATGGCATCTGGTTCTTTTGCCCGCGGTAAAGAAGAAAAGAATGCTTCGGCTTCTATGGTTTTTGTTGGAAATATAAATCAGAGCGTTGAAACAATTTTGAAGACTTCGCACTTGTTTGAACCGTTTCCATCAGTAATGGCAAATGATTCTGCATTTTTTGACCGAATGCATTGTTATGTTCCAGGTTGGGAGATTCCAAAATACAGACCTGAATATTTCACAAATGACTATGGATTTATAACTGATTACTTTGCAGAAGTGCTTCGCGAATTGAGAAAGGTTTCTTTTGCCGACGCAATAGATAAGTACTTTAAGCTTGGTAATAACTTGAATCAGCGAGATGTTATTGCTGTAAAGAAAACTGTTTCTGGTATGGCAAAGTTGCTTTATCCAGATGGAAATTACAACAAGGAGCAGATTGAACAGATTTTAAGATTTGCACTTGAAATGCGCCGCCGTGTAAAAGAGCAGCTCAAGAAAATTGGCGGTATGGAATTCTTTGATGTAAACTTTTCTTATATTGATAATGAAACATTCCGTGAAGAATTTGTATCTGTTCCAGAGCAAGGCGGCGGTACTTTAATTCCTGAAGGACTTGGAAAGCCAGGGCACCTTTATACTGTTGGAAAAGGTGCAACTGGAATGCTTGGTACCTATAAACTTGAAACACAAGTTAGTGCTGGTTCTGGCAAATTTACAAAAACTGGAGTTGGAAATAATCGCGAAGCAAAAGAAGCCATGGATACTGCTTATAAATATTTACAGGCTAACTATAAAAATATCAGTGCTTCAATTGGCGTAACTGAAAAAGATTATTTAGTTGATATTCAAGACTTGAATGGAATTGGAATTACAACACAACTTACAATTCAAACTTTAATTGCGATGTGTTCTGCAGCTTTGAATAAACCTGTGATTTCCAGTTGTGTTATTCTTGGTGATTTGAGTATTGGCGGTACAATGATTAAAGTTGAAAGTCTTGCTGATTCATTGCAGGTCGCAGTAAGTGCCGGTGCAAAAAAAGTTCTGATTCCAATGGTTTCTGCTTCTGATTTGCCGACTGTACCACCGGAGCTTATTAGTAATTTTCAGTTGATTTTCTATAGTTCGGCTGAGGATGCGGTGTTTAAGGCGTTAGGAGTTGAATAATGGATAAACGGTTATCATAAAAGTAAACTCTGAAAATACCCGAAAATAAAACGTTGGATTACCACCATAAAAATATTTGGCATAATTAAAAAAATATTTTCCCCCACTTGACAAATAATTTTGCTTGTATTAAATTATTAACTGGTTGATAATTTAATACAAGTATGTTAATATTATCTTGAACAGAAAGAGCGGAGGGGAACGGAGGTTCTAATGGCAGAAGAAAGACAGATAAGCGAGTACGGTGAGTTCTTAAAGCATCTTAGGATTGATAAAAGGGAAATGCTTAAGAACATGGCGGATAAGCTTGGCATAAAATCTTCGTATCTTTCTGCCATAGAAAGCGGAAACCGCGACATCCCGCCGGCCTTAACGGAACTTATTTGCTCAAAATACAACTTGAGCGATGAAGAATGTAAAAAACTGCACGAAGCAGAACTGAACAAAGACAGAAAACTTGTGCAGATTGATATGGAAAAAATCAACTCTAACCGCCTTGCAAAAGAGGTTGTGTTGAATTTTGCAGGAAAAGCCGCAAATCTTAGCGATGAGCAGCTTAAAGAAATTAATGCGATTTTGAATCGTAAATAAACAAAAAACAAAGGATAAGGAGGTAAGCCTATGAATGTGCTTATGGCTGTAAATGCAGCCGAAAAAAATAAAGCCGCTTAAGTTCTGCAAAACTTAAAACGGCTCTGGTCAAGAAGTTGGATAAACCAATTCTCAAAAATCAATGTTAGAATTATAGTTTATCCTTCTTCTTTTGTCAATGCGCTGATTTTCGCCTAAGCTGTTAGCATACTGGCATGAAAAGATGCGCCGGATTTCCGCAAAGCCGGAATGTCAAATGTGCGACTTCTGCCGCCAAAAAATAGCAGAAGAAGGATATTATTATGATACAGATTTATACTTATAAAAACTCTCTCAAAGTGAATGAGGGAAAAGACAAATATTGCTTTAGAAGCGTTGTTGACCAGAGTTTGGACAATGAACAGCTTGTAAAGGAAATTATCAGTTACAATTCAACGATTACAGAAGCGGATGCCCGTGCAGTTCTTTCTGTTTTGAATGACAGAGTTAAGCATTTTGTAAACCTTGGCTACAAAGTGGAGCTTCCGTTCGGCTGGATGTTCAACAAGGCAAACGGCACTGTCGCAAAACTGAACGACGGTTTTACACCTGGAAGTTCCAATCACCGCATTACAACTGTCTTTAAGTTCAAAGACGATGCTGCAGACGAGATGATTAAAAATGCAGCGTACAAACAGGCAGGCAGCGGTTATGTCATGATTCCAGCAATCAAAGAGATGTGTTCAATTCTGAATAACGGCAAGGAAAGCGATGTTCTGGAATTTGCTTCCGGTTCAATGCTCAGAATTAAAGGAAAGAACGTTTCTTTTGATGCAGATGACGAAGTGCAGGGCGTTTTTCTTGTTACTTCTGACAAAACCGAGATTCGTGTTGCAAGTTATAACCGAATCGGCTCAAGCGTTGTTGAAGCGTATATTTCTTCAGGAATTGCTGCAGGAAGTTATGAAGTAAAACTTGTAACAAAGCCTGGTACCGAACGCTATGAAAAATGCGTGTCTTCCGTACCGGTTACTGTAACAGCGTAAGCGCGTAGAATTGTAAACAAACAGTACTGACAAAGGACTGGCAGCCTTGGAGATTTTTCTCTAAGGCTGTTTTTGTAGAATTTCATTCAAACATAAAAAAAGCCAATCCGAATAACTCAGACTGGCTTTCTGTTTTATAACGATGATTTCAATACTCGCTATGCAAGCACTTAACCGCAGGGCACTACAGAAACGGTGTCAGCCGTTTCCAATCAGTGCACCACCTTACCTAATCATCGCATGGTACTCTTGAAGGGATTTCACGCTTCCCTCACCACCGTGACCGCCTTTTACCGCTTCAATTCCCTTTACAGCGGCAACAGCCCCAGCGAGCGTTGTGATGTAGCTTACTTTGTACTTTAAGCACACTTTGCGGATTGTTTTTCTGTCTTCAGCGTAGTTGCGTTTTGCCTTTGGTGTGTTGATTACGAGGCAAACTTCCTTGTTCATAATACGGCTGAGTAAAGGCACGCTCGCTTCGCTCGTCTTAAAGCCTTGACTCAGCCGTTTACGGGGTTGCAAATCATTTTAAACCCCGTATCATATCAACAACGTCTGGGCGTCCGCCGCCGATTTTGTTTACTACTTCGCATTTTATTCCGTTTGCATTGTAGAAGTCGGCTGTTCCCTGAGTTCCAACCAAAGTAAATCCGAGATTTTTCAGAGTTTTTCCAATCATCAAAACCTGGTCTTTCTGGCTTTCCTTGTTGCTCAAAGAAATCAAAACCTTCTTGTTTTCCCAGGCAGCAGGTGCATGAGGCAACTCACTTCCAGCAGCCTTCGCAGTGCCGCTCCCTACCTGTGACTTATAGAATGCAAGAGGGAAGTTTTCTGCCAAACCGAGAACCTCACCAGTAGAGCGCATTTCAGGGCCGAGAATCGGGTCAACTCCAGGGAATGTCGCAACCTGACGGTTGCTTCCCTAGTTTTGCATAGCAAAACTAGCAGTGTACATTTGCGAGTTTACGAAGTAAACTCGGTAAGTACGCGTTAGCGTACGACGTTAGCCTCGCTTACATAAACTTTG
>JAEDFX010000113.1 GCA_016297805.1 Treponema sp.
TTTTATCTGCACGATGACGAGCCTGACATTCAAGACAGTCAATCATTGGATCAGAGAAGTGATCAGCATGGCCAGAAGCCTTCCATGTTGTGTGATGCTGGAAAATTGCAGAATCAAGACCCACAACATCATCATGAAGCTGAGTCATATAATGCCACCATGCATTCTGAATATTTCTCTTGAATTCAACTCCTAAAGGACCATAGTCCCAGGCACCAGCCTGACCACCATAGATTTCAGAAGCCTGATAAACAAATCCGCGTCTCTTACAAAGACTGATGATTTTGTCCAATGTACACGCATGTGTATCGTTTGTATTTGCCATTTTTTACCTCCTGTGTAAGGTCGCCGGTCAGAGCGACCTTTGTTCTCTAGCAAAGCGTTAAAAAAAATTGCGAGGCAGCAATTTTTTAGCTTTACCTTCGAAAAACGACCCTGGCGTGAGCCGTTTGATATATATTTAAAGTGATACTAAGTTACCATAAAAAAAAAGTGTTTTCAATTATGAAAGATTTTCCGAATTACTCTCTTATGAAGAACTATCCGCAGCAGCATTCTCTACCTTTTCACTAGTTTCTGCAGTTTCTTCGCCTTCTACTGCAGGTGATATTTCTGACTCTTCAATTTCTTCTGCCTCTGCAATCTCCTCTTCTTCCCCTTCAGCACGAACACGTACATTATAATCTGTCATATCACGTGCAATATTTTCCAGAACAATTCTGTGACGAAGTTCAAGAGTATCATATAAAAAATCGTGAATCTTCTTTTTAACTACTGCCGATGTTTCCGGATGAAGCATTGCTACTACAAGAACAGAACCTTTTACCATACTAGCTTTATATACAACAATAGAACATACAAAAGAGAACCGCTTCATTGTAATAGAAACGTTAGGAATTACTTTACCAGGCTGGAAAATCGCTCCCATTTTAGCAGGAACCATTGCAGCAAATCCAAGTTCACTGATATTCACCAGACGGAAGGAATAAAGCATTGTACCATTTGTAAAATATCCGTTTACATCATTACTATCATCAAGTTCAAGACGGATACACTTTCTGACACCCCTTGCCCCATTAATATTCAGAATTCCTTCAATAGTTTCTGCATTATTATTCATTTGCTTTTCAAGTATAACAAATCCTCCAGGAAGCTTCAGATTCATCATAAAGCGTTCCTGTTCTTTTGGTTTTGCCTTTATTGAAAGTACACCTAAAAATATAGATTGCAAAGAAGGATCATTCTCAAAGGATTTTATGAAATTGTACCAGGCATCCATAGAGAGCACATCATCAACAAAAATAAAACAGATGGCATTATCATGGTTTCTTAGTATTGGCTTTGCAGTATTATACTCACGGATAATGTAAACCTCGTATTCTTTATCCTTCAAAACAGGTATTACAGAGTTCTCAACAGACAAAGGCGGATTCAAAAAAAATACTCTACGCCCAAACATGGGGTTTTCACGATATTCCATTATATATCCTTAAAAAATTATACATACAATTTTATCATGATATTTATATCTATCAAGAAATTTATATTTTATGAAATCTCTCTTCAGGACATTTTTCAAAAAAAGCAGTTATTCTATTTCTTAAATCATCATTATCTGCAGCATTTAAAAACTCTGTCTGAGCGTAATGTCCAAACAAAAAATTACTGCTGTAATATGAAAAGAATCTTTGCAGTCTGGTTTTCCAGAAATCTTTTGGCTGATATTCTTCTATATCAGAAATATAATCCAGTGCCAGCTGCTGCATATCAATTACTAATGATTCACTCTGGTTATTATCTTTCAGTTTTCTGAAAATCCATGGATGTTCTACTGCAGCTCTGGAAATCATAACTCCATCAACAGCAGGTGCTTTTTTCAAGGCATTCTCTAAAGATGCAGAATCCTTTACATTACCATTTAAATACACCTGAACTCCCCGGTTATGCATTTTTTCTGCCAGCAGCTGACAATATTCGTACCGAGCAGGACGAGCAAGCTTTTCTTTTTTTGTTCTAGGATGAAGAGTAAACAGCTCAACACCTAAATCTGCCAGGCCTTCACAAAAATCAAAGAAATCCTTTTCCTTAAAATCATCATCACCCAATCTTAGCTTTATGCTAAGTCTTTTTTTATTTTCAGGATTCTGGTGATTATGTTCTGCAACAACCTTTGCAACAGAACCTACCATTTCAAATGTTTCTTCTCTGGGTTTCAACATCCACCCTATTCCAGCACCGGTTTTGTATATATCAGGAGCTGCACAGCCCATATTAATATCTATTCCTATTCCCGGAAGTTTCACAAGCACTTCAGCTGCCTTTGTCATTGGGTCCGAATCTTTTCCAGTCAGCTGCCAGACAACCTTTTCTGGAACCGGTGCAGGATCTATATAATATTTTTCGTAAGGACCTTCATTCAGAAGACTGCTGGCGTTTATCATTTCTGTAAAATATTCATCACATCCACCAAATTTTTCTATTAAGATTCTAAAGGCTGGATGAGAAATTGTAGCCATTGGTCCGCATATAAATTTCATGATTGTACTATATCAGAAAAGCATTGAAATATCACACATTTCGTATTATCGTAGATAAATAAAGTAGAAGCTAAAGGAGAAAATTTTTATGTTTGATAGAAAAAAATACAAAATGTTTGCACGAAAGCAATTAAAAGGCAGATGGGCTGTACCTGTTATTATGACACTTATTATAACTGCAATCATGTTCCTTTTTGACATACCTAATTTAATAAGATTATTTTCAGACGAAGTATTCTGGAAGCTATGGTATTTTGAAGGAGACATTACAGAAGCATATGAACTTTACAATCAGCTAAGCAGTAATTCCAGTTCTTATTTGACTTCAATCATACAGGTGGTTGCAGAAGCAATTTTGTCTTTTGCGGCAATTAACGTTTACTTAAAAATGTCACGAAGTCCTGAAAAAGTAAGCCTTAAATATTTTGTTGAAGGCTTAAATAACTGGTCAAGAGCATTTTTAGCAGCTCTGTGGAATTATTTATGGGTTTTCATATGGTCACTTCTGTTTTTGATTCCGGGAATCATTAAAGCTATTTCTTATTCTCAGATGTACTATATTCTATGTGAATACAAGGATGTTTCTGTAACAAAAGCAATGAGAATCAGTATGATTATTACCCATGGTCACAAAGGTGATTTGTTTATTACTTACTTGAGTTTTCTTGGATGGATTTGTCTTTCTGCTTTAACTTTAGGTATTGGAGTTTTGTGGGTTCAGCCATACATGGATATGACCCTTATTAATGCTTATCATGCATTAATGAAGGAAGCATTAGAATTAGGAAAAATCAAACCAGAGGATTTAACAGAATAATGAAAAATAAATTTAACAGTGGAATAATTGTACTTGTTTGTCTTATTTTAATTGTTACCGGAGTATCTCTTTTTAATTATGTAAAGCCAGCAAGAAATAATCAGCCAAGGGTTCACATAAATTATTATTCAACCGGCGATAGTTCCAAAACAAAATCCGACTCTTCAAAATTATATAAAAAACAGTTTATTGCAGCATTATATATTGAAGGAACCATTCAGGAAGAAAACAATCAGTATGACCAGCAATGGCTTTTGTCTACAATAAAGTCTCTTAAAGAAAATGATGATAACACAGCTTTGGCAATTTTTATTAATTCCCCTGGCGGAGCTGTTTATCAGGCAGATGAAGTTTATGCCGCTCTTCAGGATTACAAAACAACAGGTAAAAAGATTTATGTATATCAGGGTTCTATGGCAGCCTCTGGTGGATATTATATTTCCTGTGCAGCAAACCAGATTTTTGCAAACCGAAACACTTTAACAGGTTCAATTGGTGTAATTATGGGCAGTTCTTTTGATTTGACAGAACTTTTTGACAATCTTGGTATTAAATCTGAGACAATTCATTCTGGAAAAAACAAAAATATGATGAACTACAATGAACCACTTACAGATGAACAGAAAGAAATCATGCAGTCCATCTGTGATGAATGCTATGAACAGTTTGTTTCAATTGTTGCAAATAATCGCGGAATGACATATGAAAAAGCCGCCAAACTGGCAGACGGAAAAGTCTACACAGCAAGACAGGCATTGGAAAACGGATTAATTGACAGAATTGATACCTGGGATGGCATGATTGATGCACTTTCTGTAGCAATCGACAAGCCTGGTATTGCAGTGAAGACCTACAAGTTCCAGAAGAAGCTGTCTTTAATGGACAGAATGATGGCTAAAGCCAAGGATTATGAATCTGCAAAAGCCGCAGCTGCCCTTGGCTTGCCTGTAAATGTAATAAACCAGATGAACAGCAATCCTTTTGAACCAATGTACTTAGTTCCTTCGAACTAATTTATATAATCCAGCCTTTTTACCGTTTACCAGAGTGTGAAGACTTTCCACCACAGTAAACGGTACTTCTTCCACCACCTTTTCAAATTCTTCTTTTCGTGCCGTCAAAATTGTTACACTACCGTCTGTCTTTAAAACACGATTTATGCTGTTAAACATTCTCCTGTAAAAATCAGAAACATCACCAATATCTTCAAAAAATCCCCATGGCGGATCTGTTATTACTGTATCAATGGATTCATCTTCAATATAATCAAGCACCATTGCATCGCATACCCTGATATCTACAAGAGGATTATCTTTTATCAGCTTTTTCTGACTGACCATTTCAATTTTCTCAGAATCAATATCACTGGCAAAAAGTCTGGCACACTGAAATTTCTTGGCAATCTGAACAGGAATAGAACCATATCCACAGAAAGGCTCCAGAACCACATCATTCTTTTTTATTTCTGCAAAACAGGCAATCAAATAAGCAATTTCTGGACGTAATTCCCCTTTATTCAGGTTCTTTTCAGTAAATTCTCTCTTTGAAAGCAACTGACCGCAGAAAGCAAAACCTTCCCGACGAATTGAATACCAGATTTCTGTAGTTGGAGAAAGACGGTCTATCTGCAGTTTTGAATTATTTAAAACAGTCTCTTCTGCCCTTCGGGCAATGTTTTTATCAACCTTTGCAAACTGATTTTCCTTAACAAAGCGGACACGAAAAGTTCCTTTATTTATAAGATAATATTTTCGCTCAGCGCCAACAGCACCAACCATCGAAGGAAAATTCAGCCCCTTTCCTTTCCAGGTTTTTAAAACAAAAAATGTATTATTAAAATAAATGATTTTATCCAGATCACGGGAATTTCCATTAAACTGGAAATGTACAAGTCCATCATAAATATTTATGATTTTTACACCGTTCAAACGACATGGTAAATCTTTTTCTACAACGCTTTGAAAACCTGTAATAAAGGAAGCAACGAATTCAGCCATATACATAATGTACCAAAAAAACTATAATTATTGAACCAAGGAAAGCAGTCAGCAACTTTTCATTTCTATATCACTAGACACTCCTATACAAAATAACTATAATATGAAGCTACACGCTATATGTTTATTGTGTTTAAAAACACTTAAGGTTTTTGTAACACTAGGAGGATAATTGGCATACGTGAATAATAACAACAACAATAAGGGACAGCGAATTAACGAAATGATTCGTGTTCGTGAAGTACGCCTTATTGATGATGAGGGAAATCAGTTGGGCATTGTTGCCACACAGGAAGCTCTCAGAATGGCTAAAGACAAGGATCTTGACCTTGTTGAAGTTTCACCAAATGCTAACCCACCGGTTTGCAAAATTCTTGATTATGGCAAATACAGATTCGAACAGGAAAAAAAGCTCCGTGATGCCAAGAAGAATCAGAAAGTATTAAAGTTGAAGGAAATCCGTATGCAGCCAAAAATTGGCTCTGGAGATTTGGATACTAAGGCCAAACATATACAGGAATTTCTTGATGAAGGCGATAAGGTTAAGGTTACAATCCGTTTCCGCGGACGTGAACTTGCCCATACCGAACTTGGTTTTGAAGTTCTGAATGAGGTGCTAAAGCGACTTACCTCGGCGTACAACATTGAAAAGCCTGCCGCAATGGACGGTAGAAACATGTCAATGACAATCTCAGCAAAAGCCGCAAAATAAGAGGTTTAGAAAATGCCTAAGATGAAGACAAAGAAGTCAGCAGCTAAACGTTATTCTTTAACTGGCTCTGGCAAAGTAAAACACAAGAAACAGAACCTTCGTCATATTTTGACAAAACGTTCTCCAAAAAGAAAGAGAAATCTTCGTGCTGCAGGTTATGTAGCTGAAGCAGATGCAAAGAAAATCAGAAAGCAGATGCTTCCATACGGTTAATGAGGTGAATAAATGTCAAGAGCAATAGACGGAACAAAAAGAAAGAATCGCCGTGTAAAGATTTTGAAACTTGCTAAAGGTTTCCGTGGCGACAGAAAATCAAACTTTAAACCAGCAAAAGATGCTGTATCAAAGGCTCTCAATCATGCATATGTTGACCGCCGTGATCGTAAACACGAATTCCGCTCATTGTGGATTGCACGTATCAACGCAGCAGTTCGCGAAGAAGGAATGACATACTCACAGTTCATTAATGGAGTTAACAAAGCAGGTATTAAATTGAACCGCAAGGCTC
>JAEDFX010000114.1 GCA_016297805.1 Treponema sp.
TATTTTCTTCAAAGCTGTTAAACTAATCAACAGAACTGGAATTACACAATAAACAATACAACCAATAATCAGAACTACCACATTCCACTTTAACAAAGCCATTGTTTCAAAAACAGCTGGAATACAGGCATATACAATAGCAGCCAATAATAACAAAATCATCATAACAATCTTATGATTTTTAAGACAATTAAAAGCCCATCTTACGAGAATTCCAAGTTGAATAAGCATACATGCAAACAGAAGAGGTTTTACAAACAATGAAAAACCTGAATACAATCCTTCAGATGTACTTACAACAATATGAGGCAGAAATACAGCATAAAAAGACAGCTCTAAAGGAAAAAAAGCTTCTGCCTTATATTCCAATGTATCCTTTGAGAAACAAAAAAATACACCATAAAGCACAATAACAGGAAGAAGAGACTGTCTGAACACCAAATATAAATAATTACTTGCAAAATCGTAAGGAACCACACGATGCGCAAACAAAAACAAAGTCTTGAATGAACAGACTAAAACTGCAGCCAAAACGCCTGTAACAATAACAGGAACAACTTTTTTTCCTTTTTTAAACAAACAATAACTGACTAACAACATAGCCAGAAGCAAAAACGTAAATATAAGCATCAGATTTTCCTAATAAACGAGATTATTTCGCAAGAATCTTCATGATTTTAGCACTACCTTCAACTGTAATCTTTTCACCAGGTGCAATAGCGTAGATTTCCTCTGAAGCAATTGGCTTTCCAACTTTTTCTTCCGAAGTTCTGATTACAGCCTTATCTGCAGAAATAACATAAAGCAACTGAGTAGCTTCAGGGCCTTCACCTTTAGGACAAAGCATACTCCATCCTCCCTTCACAGTTACCTCATTCATTTTAAAATATTCACATTCAAAAGTTCCAGGGAAAGGTGCAACAGGAATCATACCTTCTCTTTTTATTACAGCAAGACCTTTTTCAATATGAACTTCTCTATCACGTCCCCAGTCATACAATCTGTAAGTCAAATCACAAGATTGCTGAACTTCCATAAGTCTTAAACCACCACCAATGGCATGTACTGTTCCCGCTGGAATAAAAATAAAATCACCTTTCTTTACAGGAACCATTTCCAGATACTGTTCAAGGTTTTTATCTACTATGGCTTTTGCTAAAACATCGTTAGAATATCCTTCCTTTATACCATATACTATCTGCGCATCTGGAGCAGCATCAAGTACATACCAGCATTCTGTTTTACCACGATTTCCGGAACCTTCCAATTTTACAGCAAAATCATCATCAGGATGAACCTGAATAGAAAGAGACTCATTAGCCTGGATTACTTTTACCAGTAACGGATAATCTCCACCAACAGCGTTCTTAAAATTTTCCTGACATCCATTTGGATGAGTAGAAGCAATCCAAAGCTCATATCCCCAAATTTTTTCAGATTTTATTGCATCAAGTTTCAGCATCAGTACACCTTTTCAAATAATTAAATATTAATCTTCGATAATAGTCTCAAGAGCAAGGATCATCATATCTTTAAAAGTTTTCTGTCGTTCTTCTGCAGATGACTTCTCACCAGTAATAATATTATCACTAATTGTTAGGATTGCGAGAGCCTTTCTTTTGAACTCTGCCGCTAAAGTATACAATTCTGCGGCTTCCATTTCAATTGCGGCTACTCCATATTTTTTCCACAACTTCCAGTTTTCATTGTCATCATAAAATCTATCGCTGGATGCACATGGGGCAACTATAGTTTTTAAACCAAGAGATTTTGATTTATGATAAGCAATATCAAGAAGTTGAAAATCAGGTGTTGGAGCAAAATGATTATTACCAAACCGCTGAGTCTGTAAACTTGAATCTGTACAGGCTCCATTTGCAATCACAACGCTTCTGCATGGAACATCTTCACTTACAGAACCTGCAGTTCCTATTCTAATTGCTTTTTTTACGCCATAATCCTGAAACAGTTCATGCACATAAATAGAAAGAGATGGTTGTCCCATTCCTGTTCCTTGAACCGAAACTCTTTTTCCTTTATAGGTTCCGGTAAATCCATACATTCCCCGAACTTCATTATAGCATTTTGCATCCTCTAAGAAATTTTCTGCTATAAACTTAGCTCTTAAAGGATCACCAGGTAACAAAACTAAATCTGCAATTGCTCCTGCAGGAGCGTTAATATGTGTACTCATAATTAAAATTATAAATCCACTGAAACCTGAACGCAAGTACCTGAAGGTTTATTTTCCTTTATTAAAAAATCTGCTCCAATCTGATTTGCACGGTATTGCATTGAATTCAATCCTAATCCACTATTCTTTAATTTGGTTTTATCAATTCCGCAACCATTATCCGCCACTTTTACAACAACCTTTCCGTCCTCATAATCAACATTGACAGATACTTCAGTTGCTTTTGCATGCTTCATAATATTATGCAATGCTTCCTGAATAATTCTGAAAAGATTCAATTTCTGAAGCTTATTTAATTCACAAGATTCCGGTAAAGACCAGAAATAGTCACAGCTTATTCCAGATTGGGATGAAAAAGAATCACATAAATTACTCAAACTATGATTCATACCCAGACTTTCCAGTTCTACAGGATATGAATTGTGAGCATACTGTCTTGTACACTGCAACGTTTCACCAATAAGTTGCGTCAACTCTTCCATCTGGCTCTTTTCTATTGGTTCTTCCTGATTTGTATAACATCTGCAAAGCATGGAAATTCCAGCCAGTCTCTGACAAATATCATCATGTAAATCATTACTGAAACGCTGTCTTTCAATTTCACTTATCTTAAGAACTTCTGCTTCAACTTCCATTCTTTTATTATTTGCTTCAACAAGTTCCTTTGTACGTTTTGTAACTTCCTGTTCAAGATATTCAGAACGGCGTTTTCTTTCTTCCATTGCACGAATTCTAGATAAAGCCTGAGCTATATTTATTGAAATGGAACTGAGATATGGAAGCACCTGTTCATTTCCGTCGTACAAAACACAACCAATTATTTCGTTTCCTGCAATCAGGTATTTAAAAACCAATGAAGTAGATTCCCGATTTTCCAAGGTTACAAGTCTTTTATAAAACTGTCCTAAAGGGATTTTAGTTTCCTTGTAAAATTCTGGATATTCCTTACCATTTCGTCTTACATACAAAGGGTTTACCAGAATATTATCAGACTTTCGTTTTATCATTTTACCGTTATCTTCTGAAAAACTCAAAATACAGAAATTTTTTAAATCCAACTGCAACATATTCTGATTAATCAGATTATTCAGTCCCTGCAAATTTTCTGCATTATTCATTTCCTGTCCAATATGACTGACCATTCGAAGAAGATTTTCTGACTGAACATAATTTATCTGCATCTGACTGTAGAATGGTTCCATTTCTTCCCTATTAACAAAATCAGGAATATTACATCCACAGGATTTTCGGAAAACAATTTCAGATTCAATGTAAGTTTCTTCTTTTACTGATTTTCCATCTACCATTCTCTTTATCATTTCCATGGCTTTTTCACCAATTTCCTCCATTGGCTGATGAACTGTAGTTAAAGAAGGTATTTCAAATTTTGCCTGAGGAATATCATCAAAACCTGTTACTGCACATTCATGAATACGAGGATTCTTTTTATTGATTTTAAAAAACTTATATACTCCAATTGCCATATTGTCATTTGCACATACAACAACATCAAGCTTTTTATTATTATTTTCAGAATAATATTCTGTCATAGCATCAATAGCAGTGCCTTCTGTAAAACATCCCCGCTTTATAGTGTATGATAAATCAGAAAACCATGGCTTATAGGCTTCCATTGTTTTTGTAAAAATCTGCTCACGAATAATTGCATCATGATGATTCTGAGAACCACTGATGTATAAAAAATTCCTATATTTATGCTGAAGTATAAGGTGTTCAACCAGCTGCTTCATTGAATCATCTGTCTGAATCAACAACGAAGGAACATCCTGAACTCTTTGTCCCACGGAAACGACCGGTATATTCCCCCAGATTTTTTCTACATCTTTTTTCTGATTTATTTCATAGTTATCTGTAATAACTGATGTTAATAAAATAATGCCATCTAAATCAAAATATTCTTTCTTTGAAAAAGTAGAAATCAAATCATCTGAAGAAAAGTTTGTATATTCCTGCTGAAAACATATAATCTCAACACCAAGCTTTCTTGCCTTTTTTAAAATTCCACTGTAAACAGAAATCTGATATTCCTCATCAAGAATGTTTAAAACTAATCCAATGCGCATAATATAAATTATATCCTTATTTCATAAAATATGTTATTATATTTAGTATGAATTACACAGTTATTATTATTGATGATCACCCTTTATTCAGCCGTGGACTTTCTCAGTTGATTGAAACACAGAAAGATTACAAAGTTATTGGAATGGCCAAAGATAGAAATGAAGCTCTTTCATTATTAGATTCCACAAATCCAGACTTAGCCATTGTAGATTTGAATTTGGGACAGGAAGATGGACTGGAACTTATCAAAGACATAGTTGTAATTCACCCAAAAACGAAGATTCTAGTACTTTCTATGCATGATGAACGTTTTTATGCAGAACGTGCAATTAAAGCCGGAGCAAAAGGTTATATCATGAAGGCAGAGGCCGAATCTCAGGTTATTAATGCAATAAAAACAGTTACTGCAGGAAATGTTTATTTAAGTCCTGAAGAGCAGAAAAGAATTAAAGAAGTTGCAGCAGGAACTAACGAAAACACAGATAAGTTCGACACATTAACAACACTTTCTGACAGACAGCTTCAGATTTTTACTTTAATTGGAAAAGGGTTGGGAACAGTAGAAATAGCCTCTAAATTAAACCTGAGCATCAAAACTATTGATACTCACAAGGAAAATATAAAGGCTAAACTACACTGTGCCTCATCTGCCGAACTTCGACAGATGGCAATTGAATGGACAAATAAAGCTGTCTAACTCTAACGGGCATATAAAGTTGCAAGGAACTTAAGTTCTTCTGCATCTTTTGCCTTCAGATCAGATTTATTCATTCGCCATGTCCAGTTAGCTCCTGTTGTTGCAGGCATATTCATCCTGGCTTCGTTTCCGGCCCCGATAATATCCTGCATAGGAATTACTGCATAAGCCCCACTTGATGCAATGGCAGCCTTTATCAATTCTTTCCTTAACGAACCACTTTTTACAGCAGCCCTGGCTTTTTCCACAGTCATTTTTTTACCTGAAACATATTCAGCAACAAGCACAATCTGTTCATCGTTACAATTTTCAAGCCATCCCTGCATTGTCTCATTATCGTGAGTTCCGGTATAAACAACACAGTCTGATGTTTCGTACATATGAGGCAAGAAACTATTCACCATGCCATTTTGTTTTGCTTCATCAGGGCTAAATGCAAATTGAAGAACCTTCATACCAGGAAAACCACTTTCATCTCTAAGCTGACGAACTTCATCTGTAATAACACCAAGGTCTTCAGCAATTACAGGAACATCTCCCAGCTTTCTTTTTATGGTTTTGAATAAATCAATTCCAGGACCCTTTATCCATTCTCCATTAATAGCAGTCTTTTCTGTAGCTGGTACAGACCAGTAAGCCTCAAATCCTCGGAAATGGTCAATTCGAAGAATATCTGTTAATTCATATACTCGTTTAATTCGATTAACCCACCAAGCATATCCAGAAGCCTTCATTTCATCCCAGTCATACAATGGATTTCCCCACAACTGTCCATCGGCACAGAAATAATCTGGTGGTACACCTGCTACAGATGATGGATGACCTTCCGAATCAAGCTGGAAATATTTCTGATTCGACCATACGTCAGCACTATCTGGTGCAACAAAAATTGGAATATCTCCTATTAATTTAATACCTGCATCATTAGCATAAGATTTCAATTCCTGCCACTGAGTTTCAAAGAAGAACTGAATAATTTTGTAGCTTTCAACATCTTCTTTATGTTCATTTTTCCATGTTTTTACAGCATCAGAATCACATCTTGCCAGTTCGTTAGGCCAGTAACAATGCCAGATTGAAGAAGCAGGTTTTTCTTCTGCCGCTTTTGCATCATAAACACTTTTTATACTCATAAAAACTGCATATAAATCAAGCCATGAAGACTTTTCTTTACAAAATGTTTTATAACACTTTAAATCTTCTTCAGCTGCATTCTTCAAGAAATAATCAGCAGATTTTTTTAATACAGGAATCTTCCACCAAACAACAGAACCAAAATCTACATTTCCAGTCTTTTTTATATACTCAGGAGGAACAATATCTTTTTTACAAGCCCAACCCTTTTCCACCAGTTTTTCAAGATCTATAATTAATGGATTTCCTGCAAAAGTTGAAAATGATGCATATGGAGAATCGCCATATCCAGTTGGGCCTAATGGAAGAACCTGCCACAAGGATTGACCTGCGTTTTTTAACCAATCTACAAATTTATATGCAGGTTCACCAATTGTTCCTATACCAGGAGTTTCAGGCAAAGATGTTGGATGCAGAAGCACTCCACATTTTCGTTCAAATTTCATATAT
>JAEDFX010000115.1 GCA_016297805.1 Treponema sp.
GGGGGAAAGCCTTCCCCTCGCTTCAAAACTTCGTTTTTCCGCTACCCCTTCTCCTAGGGGACGCAACAAGTTGCTTTCCCCTAAAACCCCATTCAAATAAAAAAAGGATTCCGTATCTCTACGAAATCCCTTTCACTGGGCCGGCAGGATTCTCCGCTACGGTCGCAGACGTCGTGTCTGCTCCCTCTGCGTCGCCTACATTCGTTATCTTTGCCATCCATGGCAAAGATTCCTAAAAAGCACTGCGCCACTGCTCGCCCTTTTTAGGACCACTCATTCCGTTTCGAATCCTGCTTCTTTTATTTGCATTCCTGTTAAAAATAAAAAATCCTGTAGCTCTCTACAGGATTTTCTTCACTGGGCCGGCAGGATTCGAACCCGCGCATGCAAGCACCAAAAGCTCGTGTCTTACCACTTGACGACGGCCCAATTGATACTTGTATTGTATCAGAAATTAATCATCTATGGAAGAGCCAACTTCCACATGACCTGCATTATATTCTGCAAGAATTTTATTCTGTAATTCTGTACGGAACTCAGGACTAATTGGATGGGCAACATCCTTGTATTCTCCGTTTGCAGTTTTTCTGCTTGGCATTGCAATGAACAATCCGCTCTTACCTTCAATAATCTTTACATTGTGAACGACAAAACAATTGTCGAATGTTACAGTTACGTAAGCACGTAACTTTCCTTCATCTTCAACTTTTCTGATTCTTAATTCGGTAATCTGCACTCCATACCTCCGCATTTTACGTATCAGACTATACAGTCTGAACAAGTTTACAATTCCAAGCATCACCAAGCTGATTACTAGCGGAAATCGCTTGCTGCCTCAAAGTAAACGCTCCAAAAACCGTTGAACCTGAACCTGACATTTCAGCGTAACAACATCCTGTCTTCTTTATATCCCTGATTGCATCTGCAACAAGCTTATATGCATCAGCAATTACAGGTGTAAAAGTATTTACAAAAGTCCATTTCTCTATCGACGAATTGTAAATATCTTCATACAAATCAAACCCAGGTGCCTGCACTTCGGCACCACTATCAAGCACTTTATCTACCAGAAAATAAGCTTCTTTAGTTGAAGAACTCACCTTCGGAAAAATCATTACTAGAAAAATATCTTTTCTTGGATTTATTTTTTTTATTACTTCTCCACGCCCAGAAACAAGAGCACATCCTTTACCATCATCATCACAATGCATGAAGAAGAAAACATCACTACCCGTCTTTGAAGCTATATAGTCCAATTGACTATAGCTCAAAGTTATACCTGTAATCTTTTGTAATACACGAATTAAAGCAGCGGCATCAGAAGAACCACCTCCAAGACCACCTCCAGCAGGAATTCCTTTTTTCAGAAGAACATTAACTCCCGGAATTTCCATACCAGCAATATCACAAAAAGCATTATAAGCATTGGTTAAAGTATTATTCTCAGGCAACTGCATAGAATCACATTGAACAATACAACCCTTTGCAGAGATTGGCGTTACAATCAATTCATCATACAAATCAATTGTCTGAAATATACTTTCGATGTTATGAAATCCATCCTCCCTCTTGGGATAGACTTTTAATCCAAAATTAATTTTTGCATAAGCCTTAGCGGAAATTTCATTTAACATCGTTATAAAAAATTATATAACGATTTTTTAATATGTCAAACTTTTAATATTCGCAAAATCTATTAATAAACAACATAATTGTATACTATTTTCCATCATACAGTAAATTTTTCAATCAACTATTTATTTATTACTAGTTGACAATTAACTCACTCTGAATTAAATTCACAATATAAGAAAGAGAGTTTAAGGCAAACAGCTAACGGAGTTTTTATGTCTGCAGATTCAGATTTCGAAGAATTAACAATGTCTTTTTCATATGACGATGATTTCGATGATAGTTTTGATGATGAATTAGATGACGATTTTGATGATTACGAAGAAGATGATGCTGAATTAGATGACTTCGATGATGATGCTGAACTTTACTATGACGATGTTTTCAAGGAAGAAGAAGACATTGATGAACCATATGATGATGTTGAAGAAGAAGACGGTTATGGTTCATATCGCAGCAGATTTGATGACGAAGAATAAAATTTATTTAATATAAAAAAAAGACTTCACTTTGCAACGTGAAGTCTTTTTTTATGCACTTAAGCTTCCAACTCAATTACCCGTCCAGCATGCCAAAGTTTTTCCAAATCATAGAATTCTCTAGCCTGTTCTGACATAAGATGAATAACAATCGCACCCAAATCAATAAGATTCCAGTCATCTCCATCAGGACTCTTTTTGTTTGTAATATGGATTTCAAGGTCATTATCTTTAATGTAAGTTTTTACATCTTTCAATAATCCCTGCCAATGAACTGAACTGTTTACTGTAACAATTACAAAATAATCAGTCCAACTGTTAAGTCCGCTGACATCAAGCAAAGTAACATCCTTTCCTTTACCATCAATCATCAATTTTGCAAGTTCAATTGCTTTTTCTTCTGTTGTTTTCATAGTCTATTTAGAAGTTCTTCTAGGAATTACATAGCGACCATTAAAGTCTTTACCAAGAATAATAGTAAAATCTACGCTGGCTTCCGATGAAGAGCCTCCTACCTCCTCTAGTTCATTTTCATCAATAATATTTGTACAGTGAATAAATTCACCAACCATTTTAGCAACCTCAAGGTTTCCAATATGATTGACGATTACAGTTTCTTCGTAATCGTTTCTATCAGCATTAACAGGACTAAGAACATCATAACTTGCATTCTGGAACAGTACAGCTGTATTTCTTGCAAGTCCTTGAGTTGTTGTACCATTTTGAATTTCAATAATATAAACTCGGCTTGTAAGAGAACCATCTGTAGATGTAAGCATATTTGTTGTCTGTTTTACTGCTTCTTTAATAAACTCACCATTATTGTCTGGGAATAACAATTGCTGACCATCTACCCTTCGCAAAGAGCCAGTGATTGTCTGCTTAATAATTGATTCAGAATCTACATCTGCTATCAATCTAAATAATGTTTCATCTTCATCTTCATCAAGATTTGTCTTTATACATTCTTCATATTTTAAAAAGTTTTTTTTGTCAAAAATTGCAAATTTCTGATCGTGCAATCCAGTCAGGAAGGCAGCCATAGCATTCTGATATCTTTCCTGAACATCAACTTCAGACTCATCCTCCAGACGATATCTTAAATAAGTTGAAATTTTATCACCATCAAGATTTATAGCACCAGAAGGAAGAAGCCATCTTTCGCCATTTTCAGAAACATAATCTATAGGTTCAGAAATAAAAACTCTCATACCACCAATGTAATCTGAAATTTTAATAAAATTATTCAAAGACATGACTGCATAGTAAGGAATTTTCATTCCAAGCATTTTTTCAACTTCTTCTTTGTAGGCATTTATTCCAGTTTCTTCGTAAACCTTGTCAATTCTATCAACACGCCCAAGACTTTGGTAAATAGCCCCAGTATACCCTGGAAGATTTACAATTGCAGCCTTATAAGATGATGGAACATAAATAAGAACACTGGAAAAAAGAATTCCACTATTTTCATTCTCTACAACAAACAAAGTCCTGACAACATCATTTGTCTTTAGATTTTCTTCTACCACATTTGAGCGTAACGTAAAAGAAAAAACAATTGTAAGAGAAATAATAATCACAAAAATCAAGGCAATAAAAATAATACCTTTTTGTTCATCACGTATTTTTATTTTTTTCACTTTCTATTTCCGCTTTCAAATTCTTTTTTATAAAAATCAACCATTTCCTTTGTACCGGGATAAATTGTATACCCTTTGTTCACTATGTATTCGTAATTTTCCAAAATTACAGAATAAATCAATTCACTAAGAGGCATCTTCAACAATCTTTCACGATATTCATCAGTTGATTGTGGTCGACCTGGCTCTATTTTATCAGCAAGAAAAAGACATTTAGTCAAATCACACATTCCTTTTATACCTGAAGTGTGATTTGCAACAGCTTCAAGAATATCAACATCCTCTATACCGAATTTTTCCTTCATAATAACCGCAGCAGCTCTTCCGTGAAGCAGGAAAACATTCTTCTTTTCATAATCAGAAATAACGTTTCCATCCTTTTCTGCCAGTTCCAGCAATTCCTGTTCAGAGAAATCTTTACACATATCGTGACCGATACCTACAAGATAACCTTTATCATCGTCCAATCCATACTGACGGCATAATCTGGCACACATCTCAGCAACACGAACAGAATGCTCATATCTTGAAGCTTTTACATGGGCTTGAGTAAATTTTCTTATCTCTTCTGTAATTTTCACACAATCTTTCATTTTCTTATATTTTATTTATAGACATTATTTTTTTCAATATAATCATAAACTGCAGATGGAACCAGATATTTATAACTTTTTCCAGAAGCAATTCTTGCACGAATTTCTGTTGAAGAGATAGGCAACATAGGTATACCTAGATATTTATGAGGATACCTGAACGTTTTAGTATCAAATGTAGAGTTAAAATCCCCATGATAGATTCCAGTAGGTCTGTTTTTAAATTCATCAACACAATGCCCAAAGTAATCAGGATAACGTGGGACAATAATCAAATCAGCAAGCTCTGCAACATTATCTACATTCTTCCACTTATGAAATTCTGCAGCAATTTCTTCACCCATCAATAATGCAGGCTTACCCCCAAGTCTTCCTCTATACTTCTCATATAGATAACTGAGTGTATCACAAGTATATGAAATTCCACCTCTATCGATTTCGCAAGACTCTAATTCAAAGCATCCCGAAGGTTCTGAATCACAAAAAGTTTTTACAATATCAAGACGTTGTTGAGTTGTAACCCCACCCATAATTTCTTTATGAGGAGGAACACAAGTTGGAATAAACAACACCTTGTCATAGCCAAGCTCCTTAATAATTGTATCAGCAAGCATGGCATGCCCATTATGAAGAGGATTAAAACTACCACCAAGAATTGCAATCTTCACTACTGTTCACTTCCAGGATATTGAACACCATCGTCGTCGTCATCAATATAGGCACGACTGTTCAAAAAGCTTGAGCCAAAAGATGATGTTGCCTCAGCTTCAGTTTTAACATCTCGTTTTTCCTGAGAATTTACAAGTTTTACAATCTGAGCTTGAGCATCTTTCATGCCACGACCTGCCATAACAGAAACAGGAATAACAACTGTATCAGGTTCTTCTGAACGGATTTTATCTGCAACTTCTACAGCCCGTTCAAAGGCACCCTCTACATCAATTTTATTACAAAGAACGATTCTAGGTTTTTCCATCAAATCATCAGAATAATTTGCAAGTTCATTACAAAGAGTTTCATAAGCTGTCTGATAGTTATCATCAGAACAATCAATCATAAAAATAAGACAAGCAGTTCTTGTAATATGCTTTAAAAAAGTATCTCCAAGTCCAAGACCTTCACTGGCACCTTCAATAATTCCAGGAATGTCAGCAATGATAATATCACTTTCATCATCAATTCTTAGAACCCCAAGATTTGGAATAATAGTAGTAAATGGATAAGGAGCAATCTTTGGTCTAGCGTTTGTAAAATATGTAAGGAGTGATGACTTTCCAGCATTTGGAAAACCTACAAGCCCAACATCTGCCATAATAGAAAGTTCAATTTTTAAGAATCGAGTTTCTCCAGGCTGTCCAGGATTTGCATGTCTAGGAGCTTGATTTGTGGAAGTCTTAAAATGAACGTTTCCCCAACCACCATTACCACCTGTCAAAAACTTAAACTGTTCTTCACCTTTTGCTGTTGAAAAATCGTAAATAATTTCATCAGTTTCAGCATCACGGATGGTTGTTCCAGGAGGAACTGGAATTACACAATCTTCTCCATCTGCACCATAGCGATTCCATCCCTGGCCATCTCCACCATTTTTAGCCTTAAAACAATGTTTATGACGAAGTTTTGCCAATGTTCGCAAGTTTCGTTTAACACAAAAAATTACGTCGCCACCTTTTCCACCATCTCCACCATTTGGACCACCATGAGGAATATACTTTTCACGACGGAAAGCTACACAACCATTTCCACCATTTCCAGAGCGAACTTCTATAACTGCTTCATCAGCAAAACCAATCATAACTTCTCCATATAAAAAATTAAAAAAAAAGCCCGGTAGATTATTGGTCACACCGGGCATTATTTACAAGCTAAGAATATGCTTATTTAGCAGCTTCAACTGAAACAACTTTGTGATTGTTTCTTTCACCGTAAACTACTTTTCCATCAGCTGTAGCAAACAAGCTGTCATCACCAGCTTTCATTACGTTTTCTCCAGGATAGAATTTTGTTCCACGCTGCTTAAGAATGATTGAACCAGCTGTTACTGATTCACCAGCATATTTTTTAATACCCAAGTTTTTTGGATTTGAATCGCGTCCGTTTTTTGCACCAGATCCACCACGTGT
>JAEDFX010000116.1 GCA_016297805.1 Treponema sp.
TTTGAAATATTAACGGAAACATATCCAACCGCAAGACATCAATTAAAACCAAACATTTCATGTGGAGACGGTATGCCTCTTGAGCAACCGAAAAGCAGACTCTCACATAAAGCTTTCTCTTGATATGGATGAGTATTACGACATCATGGATAAGGAAAAAGCTGAAAAGAAATAACTTCATAACATATGACAATTGAAAATTCGAAGGATTTTCAATTGTATACCGAACTTAAGCGATAAGCTGCTGATGCGAAAGCATTGGTGGCTTATTTTGTTATTGAACACCCTAGTTGTTAAGGGGGTTCACCTTTTAATTTGTATCAAAGTGAACTATCAGGGGGATGATGACCAGGGGATTTATACTTTTTAAATTCATTGCTTGATTATTATATGATTTAGATAAGACGACAAATTTACTGTGTGTAGTAAATACAAGAAATACATTGACTAACGAACGGTAGTTATGTTATTATGCTGATTGAAAAGTTAAAAGAATCAATAATGAGGTTTTGTAGATGGAAAAAGTTAACACAAAGGAGCAGATCCTTGATGTGGCATTAGATTTATTTTCAATTAGAGGATATGAAGCAACTAGTATTTCGCAGATAGCAGATGCAGTTGGCATTAGGAAGGCTTCTTTATATAGTCATTTTGCGAGTAAGCAGGATATTTTGGATACGTTGGTAGATGAACTAACGAAAGAATTTGATCAGCACTCAATTTTTCCAAGAGCTGACTGGGATGATCCAGTATTTACTGAAGATAAAAAAGGAATGACAGTGGAAGCAGTCGGTGCAATGGTAAAAGGACAAATTCGTTATATTATCCATGATCCTAAAATAAGCAAGGTAAGAAAAATGTTTACCATTGAGCAGTTTCAAAATGAAAAATTGAAAAGCCTTCAGTCAAAACACAGTTATGAGGATATTTTGAAATATAATATTGGACTGATGAAATTCCTGATTCGGGAAGGAATTCTTAGAGATGATGATCTAGAGGTGATGGCAGCACAGTTTGCTTGGCCTATTTCTATGTGGACCAATCTATGCGATAGAGAGCCTGAAAGAGAGGCAGAAGTTATGGATCTTTTGGATAGACATGTCAGACAGTTTTTCAGGGTATATGGAAAATAAAACTTTCTAGATAACTGCGGTTGTATTTTTTTGGTATGACCGCTTTACTTTTAGATACAAAACTAACGAACGTAAGTAAGGGGGATATAATGAATGGTTTAATAGATTTTATAAACAGTGCACTTCCATGGATTGGAATTGGATTATGTGCAGCATTTTCCAGCGTGAAAATGAAGGCTATTAAAGACGGAAAGAAATTAGGAATAATATTTATTGGCTTGAGTTGGTGTCCTGCTCTGATATTTTTGTATCTTGCCATAGCAGATATGTGTGGCGGCAATAGATCAAGTGGAACAACCTGGTTAGTGTTGAGTGCATTTTATACAATTATTAATTTTGGATTCTTAAAAAATGAGAAGGAGAGAAAAAATGAATATGAATTATGAAAAGAAACCAGAGATGACTTTTATTGGATATCATACAGAAATCCGCCCTGAAGAAGGATATCAGAAATGTCCTGAGTTTTGGGACAAGGAATTTGCAGCAAAATATGCGAGACTATGGAAGACAATGAAGCCTGAAACTGAAATCGAGAAAGCGATTCTGGAAAATGGAATCGGTATGTTTGCGATATGTAGTGAATCTGAAAATGGATTCTTATATTGGATTGCTGGATTATATAAGGGCGGTGAAGTACCGGAAGGGTTAGAATTATATTCTTTTCCTGCCAGTGCATGGGCTATCTTCACTGCGAAAGGACCTATGCCAGGTTCGTTGCAGACACTTAATACTGAAGTATGGCAGGAATGGATGCCGAATGAGGGCCGAAAATTACAGGCAAATGAAAAGGCAACTCTTGAGGTATATTCTCCCGGTAATCCCCAGTCTCCTGATTATGAATGTGGTATTTGGGTACCTGTTCAGGCAATGGGAGATAATTAAAAGGCAGAATTAGCCAATACTATTTGATAAAAACTGTAAGTCACAGTTTGTTAGACAGTATAATCGGAAGTATAATTTTGCTCATACGATCTAAAGAAAATTCTTGTTTTTAGAATTAAATAAATTGAAACTTAGTAGTGTTAGCATACTACGGGAGAGGAAAGAGTATTTTATGATTTTATTAATTGATACAACAAAAGAGAGGCTGGGAGAAACTTCTCAGGATAAATTGGAAGAGAACCCAAAATGCAAATCAAATTATGAATATATTGATGCATCTGAACTCAATATTTCACATTGTCTCGGATGTAATTTTTGTTGGCTTAAGACTCCGGGAGAGTGTGTGGTAAAAGATGATTATGAGCCAATCTTAAAAAAGATATCAGCGGCTGATCAGGTATGGCTTATAACTGATACAAAATTTGGATTCGTATCATATCAGACGAAGAATATTGTAGATAGAGTAATGCCTCTTGTTACAATGAATCTTCATTTTGTGGGAAAACAAATGCGTCATGTACCTAGATATAAAAAGAATCCAAACTGGGGTGTAATTTATGCAGGCGATGGAGATAAGGATTATTTATCCAAATGGTGCGAAAGAGTTGCCATTAATTTCGCAGCAAAATCTCTTGGAGTGTACAGTATTGATGAAATAGAGGAGGCGGTTAAATGCATGTAGTAATAATAAATGGAAGTCCTCGTACAAAAAAATATAGTAATACTGAAAAGATAATAGATGCTTTTGTTGAGGGTCTATCAGAAGCAGGAGCAAGCTTTGAAAGATATGCTATTTCCAATAAGATTAACTGGGAAAAAGCTAGAATTGCATACATAAACAACGCAGAAATTATATTTGCACTTCCGTTGTATGTAGAAAGTGCTCCTGGAATTCTTCTTGAATTTTTGGAGACACTTCCAGTAAAGGACACGAACACTCGTATATCTTTTATATTGCAGGGGGGATTTGCTGAGGCAAGTCAGCTTGACTGTGGAGTAGAGTTCCTTAAAAAACTTCCGAGTTATCTTGGAGTGAGCTATGGTGGGACTTTGATTAAGGGCGATAATTTTGGAATCCGCGTAGTAGGAAAAGATGATGTCATTAAGCTGACCGATCCATATAAGGATATGGGAAAAGCATTTGTAACTGAAAATGGGTTTAAAGAAGAGACTGTTAAGAAATTTGCAGGACCAGAATATTTCTCTTTTTTTATGAGAGCGATGCTGCAGATTATGTTTAAGACTATAGCGAAGAAAAGATATGTCGCAGTTGCAAATGAGTGGGGATGTAAGAAACCTATTGATTATAGGCCCTGGGGATTTTGATGGAAAAACAGATTTCACGCAGCTTGATACACTGACGGGAGAATGGAAATGATTAAAGATAATTCTACCACATTAAATGCTAAACAATATGATAATGCTATTTCTAACACTTTGCCCTATTATATGGATTTCTTTGAGCAAACGTTTGAAGTTGTAGAACAATGTGGATTTGAGCTGCTTGATTGGCTTGACTTAGGTTGTGGAACAGGATCACTTGAAGAAAAAGCACTAAAAAGATTTGATGATATTCATTTTGTATTAGTGGATCCGTCTTCTGAGATGCTTCATGTGGCGAAGAAAAAATTGAAAAATGAAGATGTGCAATATTTAAACTGTGGATCAGATAGTATAGATTTTAATGATTGTTTTAATGTTGTAACAGCTATTCAGTCCCATCATTATATGAAAGAACAAGAAAGAGTCAAGGCTACAAAAAATATTTTTAATGCCTTGAAGGATGGCGGAATATATATTTGTTTTGAAAATGTTATTCCGGCTGATGAAAGTGTTAAAAATTTCGAACTTGCAAGATGGGGCAGATATCAAATCAGACATGGAAAAACAGAATTAGAAGCAAAAAAGCATAATGCAAGATGCGGTGTGAAATATTATCCCATCACGGTTGATATGCATAAAGATATTTTGAGAAAAGCAGGTTTTAAGAATATTCATGTATTTTGGTATAGCTATATGCAAATGGGGATTTATGCGATTAAATAATAAGCCAACCCAAAGAATACACTACCAAAGGAGAAAAAGAACGGATGGATAAAATGAGTTATATATTTAGACAATCCAATGAAAAAGAAGTTCTGACTTTGACAAAAATGTCTGAAGTTGCATTCAAGACTGATAAAGAATTCAGTGGTAGTGATGGTGGTCCTACAGGATATGATGATTATGATTTTCATATGAACCACTGTCTGGAGGGAAGACTTTTTTCTTTATTGATTGATGAAAGAATTGTTGCTGGGGCAATCCTTAAGATGCAGGAAAATACGCTTTATATTTACAGAATTTTTGTGGATCCAATAGAGTTTCATAAAGGGTATGGACTTGCTCTAATGAAAGCAATTGAGGAGACATTTCAGAATGTAAACAAGTATTGTCTTGATACACCCGAATACAATATTAGAACTAATAATTTCTACAAGAAATGTGGATATACAGCAACTGGAAAAGAACATACACCGGATTTTGACTTGGTAACATATGAGAAGGTTTTAGAGTAGCTTATGAAAGTAATAATATATGGTTCACAGTACGATACAACAAAGAAATACGCTGATGAATTAGGAAGAAGAACAGGAATAGAAGTAAAGAATTTCGAAGATATTTCTGATATCAATATTTATGATACGATTATTTATTTTGGTGCTCTATATGCTGGTGGAGTTCAGAAAGGGTGAGAATACAATTATGGAAAATTGTAAAGAAAATGATTCATACCTTGCTTCGACAGATTGTATTGACTATAACCATCCGTTAGTACAGGAAAAAGTTGTGGAGTTAAAAGAAAAGGCAGAATCTTCACTTGATTATATTAAGAAGGCTTATGAATTTGTACGGGATGAAATCCCACATTCCTGGGATATCGAGGCAACGGTTGTATCTCGAAAGGCCAGCGATGTTCTCCGGAGAAAAACAGGGATTTGTTGGACAAAATCATGTTTACTGGCAGCGCTTCTTAGGGCAAATGGTATTCCGTCTGGGATAAGCTATCAGCTACTTACAAGAGCTGATGAAGACGACAGTGAAGGCTATATTATTCATGCTTTGAATACTGTCTATATAGTCGAATTTGATAAATGGATTAGGCTTGATGCCAGAGGGAACAAGGAAAATGTTAATGCACAGTTTAGTTTGGATGAAGAGAAATTAGCTTTTCCTATTAGAGAAGAATTGGGTGAAATTGATTATAGAGACAACCATTCGGATTTGGATGCAAGGTTGGTTTTAATATTACAGAACAGCTTTAATGTGCGAGAGATTACTACAGATTTTAGAATGTGATTTATGGAGTGATAAACATGAGCAAATATGAACCGCTTTGGAAATGGATAGCAGAAAATGGGCAAGAAAAATTTAAGCTTACATATGCTCAGGTAGAAGAAATCTTAGGGTTCCCGATTGACCATTCTTTTTTGAAATATAAGAAGGAATTTTTGTCTAACTTTTTGGGGTCAGATCAAAGCGATTATGCAGGCGTTTAAGCATTTTGGAATTATATGATTGTGGATAAGAAACAGTGTGTGTTAATAATATAGTTTATTAGCGTAAAAGGGACATCCCAGACCTGTTAATTTTACTGGTTATGGGATGTTCTTTTTTCAGTTACAGAAGTGTCAAAGGGATAAGGTAATAATACTAAAAAAATTAAGGCTGGTATGAATAATATCTATCTTATCCTAAGATGATACGAATTGATTGATATTCGGAGGCTTTTTTTGATTTTTTGAAAATATTGTATATAATTAAACAAACATGACATACAGGTGTCGTGTTGTGAATGTTAGAATAAATCAGGAAGTGAAAGCGATATGAAAATAGATAGACTAATTGGGATTCTTTCTATTCTATTACAGAAAGAAAAGGTGACTGCCCCAGAATTGGCACAAGTGTTTGAAGTCTCAAAAAGAACAATTAATAGAGATATTGATGATCTTTGCAGAGCTGGAATTCCGATTGTTACATCACAGGGTACCGGTGGTGGAATCAGCATAATGGATGGATACAGAATGGATAGGACGATTCTCTCATCTAAAGATATGCAAATGATTATGGCCGGACTTCGAAGCTTGGATAGTGTGAGCGGCAGTCATTATTATAGTCAGCTTATGGAGAAAATCAAGGCTGGTTCCACAGAGTTTGTCAGTGGCTCAGAATCAATTCTTATTGACTTATCTTCCTGGAATAAGGATTCTATATCACCTAAAATCGAACTGATACAGGATGCAATTGAACTGGGAAGAATATTGAAATTTGAATATTATGCACCAAAGGGAAACTCTGAAAGAGAGATTGAGCCATACTATCTGGTTTTCAAATGGTCAAGCTGGTATGTGTATGGATACTGTCTGCTTAGAAATGATTTCAGGCTGTTCAAGCTGAATCGCATG
>JAEDFX010000117.1 GCA_016297805.1 Treponema sp.
ATTTTAGGTAAATTCCCCACTTGACTATTGATAACGGTGAATTAAAATTGTCTTATTAGCTTAGGGTATGGAGCGGTGCGAAGCAGCCCGTCAGGGCCGGCCGTAGGTAAGCCGCGGAACACCCGACCCCGACAAAATGGAGGGGTAAGCACTAAATAAAGTAAATCTTATATAAAAGAGGTATAATATGAAAACTGTTGCAGGTATTGATCTTGGAACACAGAGTATGAAAGTAGTTATTTATGACTACGAAAAAAAGGAAATTATTGAAAAGGCTTCTTGTCCAATGGACTTGATTTCTGAAGCAGACGGAACTCGTGAACAGAAAACTGAATGGTTCGATAAAGGTTTGGAAGTATGTTTCGGAAAGCTTTCTGCTGAAAACAAAAAGACTATTGAAGCTATTGGTGTTTCTGGTCAGCAGCACGGTTTTGTTCCTCTCGATAAAGATGGAAAAGCTTTGTACAACATCAAACTTTGGTGTGATACATCTACAACTGCTGAATGTGCAGAAATTACTAAGGCTGCCGGTGGCGATGCTGCTGTAGTTGATGCTCTTGGAAATTTGATGCTTACAGGTTTTACAGCTCCAAAAATCCTTTGGTTGAAGAAAAACAAGCCTGAAGCTTTTGCAAAATTAACATACATCATGCTTCCTCATGACTATTTGAACTGGAAGCTTACTGGCGAATACGTAATGGAATATGGTGATTCTTCTGGAACTGCTTTGTTCGATTCTAAAAACCGCTGCTGGTCAAAGAAAATCTGTGACATTATCGACGCAGGTTTGATGGCAAAACTTCCAAAATTAATTGAAGCTCACGAAGTTGCTGGTAAAGTAAGTGTTGAAGCTGCTGCCGCTTACGGAATTCCTGCTGGTATTCCTGTTTCTGCTGGTGGTGGAGACAACATGATGGGTGCTGTTGGTACAGGTACTGTTGCTGACGGATTCCTTACAATGTCTATGGGTACTTCTGGTACACTTTACGGTTATTCTGATAAACCAATCGCTGACCCAGCTAACGGTCTTTCTGGTTTCTGTTCTTCTACAGGCGGATGGTTGCCACTTCTTTGTACAATGAACTGTACAGTTGCTACAGAATTTGTTCGTGGTCTTTTCCAGATGGATGTTAAAGAATTGGATGGCGAAGCTGCTAAGGCTCCATGTGGTTCTGAAGGTGTAATTGTTGTTCCATTCTTCAATGGCGAAAGAACTCCTAACTTGCCAAACGGACGTGCTTCTATTACAGGTTTGACTGCTGCTAATACAAACCGTGCAAACATTGCCCGTGCTTCTTTGGAATCTGCAGTATTTGCTATGCGTGGTGGTTTGGATGCATTCCGTAAGCTTGGTTTCCAGCCAAAAGAAATCCGCTTGATTGGTGGTGGTTCAAAATCTCCACTCTGGCGCCAGATTGCTGCAGATGTTATGAACTTGCCAATTCGTGTTCCAGCTTTGGATGAAGCAGCAGCTCTTGGTGGTGCTGTTCAGGCTTTGTGGTGCTTGAAATCACAGTCTGGAAAATGCGATATTGCTGCTCTTTGTGCAGAACACATTACTTTGGATACATCTAAATCTGCTGATCCAATTGCTGCAAATGTTGCTGCTTATGACAAGGCATATTCTGAATACCAGAAGATGGTAGACACTGTTGCTCCTTTGTATAAATAATTGTATATGAGTAATCCAAGTCTAATTGGTGCCTATATTGCAATTTTTCTGCTAATTCTGCCTGCCTTGAGTCAACGGCGGGTTAGAAAAAGACTCAGAAAGCAAAAAAATAAGGGAGTAAAAAGGATTATGCCAGTAGAAATGATTAAAGAATATATTGGAAAAACAGTTACTATTTATGTTGAAGGTGAACTTGGTGGTTTCCAGGGAATAATTCTTAGCATAGAAGGTAACTGGCTCAAGGTTGAGGAAAAGAAACATGTTCGTCTTATAAACGGCGATATGATTACTCAGATTAGAGCAGCAAAATAATTGTGATGCGGTAGTTAAAACTGCCGCATTTTTTGTTTTATATGGTAAGATACACATATGACAGCTACAGAAAAATATCTTAAAATGAATCATTGTTTTATTGAGCTTCGTGATGCAATTTTTGAAAGTAATGTTGTAGAAGCTGATGAGCCGGAAGATGCAGAAAAAAGCATTATGTATGCTCTTGGAATCTTGAATCAGTATTTGGATTTTTATAAAGAAAACAACAATATTAAAACTAGAGAGAAAAAATAAATGAAGATTATTTCCTGGAATGTAAACGGAATTCGTGCGGTAGAAAAAAAGGGATTTGTAGAGTGGCTTTTATCAACAGAGGCTGATGTTATCTGTATTCAGGAGACAAAGGCTCATCAGGGGCAGCTTTCTCCAGATTTAGTAAATCCAACAGATATTACAAGGGGACTTTCCTATAAATCTTATTTTAATAGTGCAAAAAAACCAGGATATTCTGGAACTGCAATTTACTGTAAAAATGAACCAGATGCAGTAGAAAATCTTGGAAATCCTCTTTTTGATGACGAAGGTCGTGTAACAATCGTGAAAATTGGTACAACAGCTGTAATTTCTGCATATTTTCCAAATAGTCAGGATGACGACGATGGTGGACATCCTCGTTTGGAATATAAACTGGCTTTTAATGAAGCAATCAAAAATAAGTGTGATGAATTAGTTGCTGCAGGCTTTAATATTGTTCTCTGTGGTGATTACAACGTTGCTCATAAAGAAATTGATATTGCCAATCCAAAAACAAATACAAAGCATGCAGGATTTTTACCAGAAGAACGTGCCTGGATGGACTCTTTCATTGATGCGGGCTATGTGGATACCTTCCGTCATTTTTGTAAAGAACCTGGGATGTACAGCTGGTGGAGCTACCGTTTCCATGCCAGGGAAAAGAATGTAGGCTGGCGTTTGGACTACGAATGTGTAAATTCTGGTTTTGTGGACAAGCTGGTTTCTGCTTCAATTTTGAAAGATGTTATGGGCAGCGATCACTGCCCGGTTGAATTGGTTACAGAGTAAAAAGCTTGTCAAAGGCTGCCTTTGGTTTACCTTCGTTATCAAAAAGTAATGGGGCATCAGGTCTGTTTGGAACAGGGAAGTTATTTTTCCATGTGAAAGCATCTGTAACGCCCCACAAAACAACATCCTTTAAGATTCCTTCTTTTGACTTTTTCTTGAAACATTCAAAAAGTCTATAATAACGTTCTGCAAGAACATCAAGAATTTCTGGAGTAATATCTTTTTTGGGTTCATCCCATTTGTATATTGAAACGTCCATTTCTGTAACAATCACCTTTAATCCAAGGCTTGCGTACAAATCAAAAGTTTTTTCCAGTTCTTCGATTGAAGGTGATTCAAGATTAATATGCATCTGAAGACCGACTGTATCAACTGGCACTCCCCTTTCCAGCATTCCTTTTAAAAGCTTGTACATTCCTTCACGTTTACCAGGAATCATTTCAAGATTGTAATCATTAATAACTAAACTTGATTTTGGAAATGCTTCTTTTGCCCAATGAAAAGCTTTATCAATATAATCAGGACCAAGAATATCAAACCACTGAGAACGGTCACTACCATCACGAAGAATAAAATCTTTATCAGAAATACATTCGTTTACAACATCAACAGAACAGATATCATCTTTGTAACGATTTCCTACTGTGAAAATGTATTTTTTCAGGCGTTCTTCAAGCAGTTCTTTTGAAGCTTTACTTCCATCAGCATTTTTGAAAATCCATTCTGGGGATTGATTATGCCATACCAGAGTATGCCAGCGCAAAGCCATATTGTTTGCTTTACTGAAGGCTACAATTTTATCTGCTTGTTCAAAATTGAAAGTATTTTCTGCAGGATATACATTGCACATTTTTGTATCATTCTCGGCAACAATAATATTGAACTGTTCTTTTGTAATGTTTACATCAGGCATATTTTTAAGTTTTTTTGCAAATTCTTCCATGCCTGGAAATTCATGTTTTGGCTTAAAGTTATTGCGGGCTTCATCATCATAAATAAAACGATTTAAGGCTGCACCAATTCTAAAATCATCTTTAAAGTAATCACGTAAAATATTGCTCATAATTAAAGAGTAAATAAAATTACCGGAAGATTCTATTATAAAAATGCAAAAAAATAGCATGAAATAGAAGATTCGTAAGAATTCATAAATTAATAGGTAAATTTTTCTAATGCCTTTTTTATTCCAAGGTGTTATTATATAAGTATTGAATAATAGGAGGCATATCAAAAAATGCGTATTAAATCAGTTTTCTCTCATAGTTTTGAAAAATATGGAAAGGTTCTTAAAGGTTACGATGTAACAGACCTTTTGAAAAAATTAGATGACACAACAAAAAAGCCAGAAGATGCTGTAATATATGAACCAGGTGATGCTGGTCTTGAAGCTTTGCCAATTGCAAAGGAATTCAGCACAAACGCTTACGGTGGAATGCCAATTCAGGTTGGATACTGTAATGGTTACAATACAAAATTGAATTGTCTTGAATGGCATCGTGGTTCAGAATTGAACATTCCTTCAAATGATATAGTTTTGTTGCTTGCACCACTCCAGTCTGTAAAAAATGGTAAATTGGATACTTCTTTGGTAGAAGCTTTCTATGTACCAGCAGGAACTGTAGTTCAGGTTTATGAAACTACATTGCACTATGCACCATGTAATGCTGTAAAAAATGGCGTAGTTTCAAAAGAAGGTTTCCGTGTAATTATCGTTCTTCCAAAAGATACAAATACAGCAAAACCAGAACTCAAAGAAATTGATTTTGAAGATAAATTGCTTTGGGCACGCAACAAGTGGCTTATCGCTCATCCAGATTCAAGCGAAGCAAAAGCAGGTGCTTTTGTTGGATTGAATGGCGTAAACATTGATCTTGCAAAATAATTGCAAATATATTGTTGCAAAGATAGGGAAATTCTCTGCTTGACAACAATATTAAATAATATAGAATTTTGACGGATTATCTGCCTAAGGATAATTCTCATAAATAATAGGAGCAAAAAATGAATAAACCAAAGATTAAGATTGGTATCGTAGCTGTTAGCCGCGACTGTTTCCCAGAATCTCTTTCTGTAAACAGAAGAAAAGCTTTAGTTGAAGCTTATACAAAAAAATATGGTGCAGATGAAATCTACGAATGTCCAATTTGTATCGTAGAAAGTGAAATCCATATGGTTCAGGCTTTGGAAGATATTAAGAAGGCTGGATGTAACGCACTCTGTGTTTACCTGGGAAACTTCGGTCCAGAAATTGCTGAAACATTGTTGGCAAAACACTTTGAAGGTCCAAAGATGTTCTGTGCAGCTGCAGAAGAAACATCTAAGAATGGTGGACTTATCCAGGGTCGTGGAGATGCTTACTGTGGTATGCTCAACGCTTCTTACAACCTTAAGCTCCGCAACATCAAAGCTTACATCCCTGAATATCCAGTAGGAACAGCTGAACAGTGTGCAGATATGATTCATGAATTTGCACCAATCGCAAAAGCTGTTTACGCTTTGAATCACTTGAAGATTATTTCTTTCGGACCACGTCCATTAAACTTCCTTGCTTGTAACGCACCAATTAAACAGCTCTACAACTTGGGTGTTGAAATCGAAGAAAACTCAGAGCTTGACTTGTTTGAAGCATTCAACAAACACGCTGGCGACCCACGTATTAAAGAAGTTGCTGCTGACATGGCTAAAGAACTTGGAGCTGGAAACAAAAAACCTGAAATCCTTGAAAAACTGGCACAGTACGAAATTACACTTCTTGACTGGATTGAAGCTCACAAAGGTTACCGTGAATTCGTTGCAATTGCAGGTAAATGTTGGCCAGCATTCCAGACACAGTTTGGATTCGTTCCTTGCTATGTAAACTCACGTCTTACAGCAAAAGGTATTCCAGTATCTTGTGAAGTAGATATCTACGGATGTCTTTCTGAATTCATTGGTACAGTTGTTTCTAATGACACAGTTACACTCCTGGACATCAACAACACAGTTCCACAGGATATCTATGATGAAGACATCAAAGGTAAACACGGAACATACACAATCAAAGATACATTCATGGGATTCCACTGTGGTAACACAGCATCTTCTAAACTTTCATTCTGTGAAATGAAATACCAGATGATTATGGCTCGCAGCCTCCCAGTTGAAGTTACAAACGGTACTCTCGAAGGTGACATTATGCCTGGTGACATCACATTCTTCCGTCTCCAGTCAACAGCTGATGCTAAGCTCCGTGCTTACATTGCTCATGGTGAAGTTCTTCCAGTTGCTACTCGTTCATTCGGTGGTATTGGTATCTTCGCTATTCCAGAAATGGGACGTTTCTACCGCCACGTACTTATCGAAGGAAA
>JAEDFX010000118.1 GCA_016297805.1 Treponema sp.
AAAAAACACGCCGAGTTTTAAAAAATTCTCGGCGAGAATTTTAAAAAGTACGGCGTGTTTTTAGGGAAAACTCGGCGAGAATTTGGGAAAAACTCGCCGAGTTTTTTTGAAAAATGAATTACTTTTTAAGAATTACAAATGATTTTGCAGGAACGTTAAGTTTTCCTGTTTCTGGATCAATAAGCTCAGAGTCTGAAAGTGAGCTGGAAGAAACTTCCCCACTGGACACATCAATTAAATTAGGATAATCAGCAACTTTAAGTGTATCTCCGTCAACCACACTATAGTCAGTGTCTCCTGCATTGAAGAAAATTAAGAAATCACCTGTGGCATAACGAGTTACTAACTTCTGTTTAGTGGTTGCATCTGCATTAACTAAAACTCGTTCGGCAATAGCATCTTCGTTACTTCCAAATGCTTCTGGATTAGCCTTACGTAAGGCAATCAATCCTTTGTACGTGTTATAAACATCGCTATAAGTTTCCTTCATTGAAAGATTGATTGTATTTACATCATCGATATTCAAGTTGCCCGCTGTATTTGTCCAGGTAATACCACCTTTTGTATCAGCAGCATAACTATCAGGGTTTCCTTTCTTTGTTCTGAGGAATTCCTGCCCACCATTAATAAATGGTGTGCCCTGTGCAAGGAAGATATACGCAGCTGCAAGTTTATCTTGTTTTATAACATTTGAAAGTTTTTCAGCACCTAGAGCAGCAAATAAGTCAAGTTTAGTTTTATTAGGCTTTGTCATTCCCAATATACTCATTGCCAATTTGTCAAATAATGTGTAGTTATCATGACATTCTGCATAATGGATTGTAAGACCTTTTATATTAGTTGCATTTCTTGAAGTGTTTGCTTTCAGCCCTTTTATAATATTATTATCATCTGCTGTACCTTGAACCTGGCCTTTCTGAAATCCTCCAAACTCAGCACCTTTGATTGCATTTCTGAAAGAATCATCAAAAGCTCCAAAACCATATCCTACCAAAGCTTCTCCAGCTTTATCAGCAGAACCGATAACACCGCTTGTTCCTCCAGTCCATGGTTCACCATAAACAAGCACGTTCTTATCAATTGCATACAGAGCTTCATAAATTTCCTTCATTGTGTCTGATTCTAGACAGCCCATCAAGTCGAAACGGAAGCCATTGATATGATAATCCTTCATCCAATGCTTTAATGAATCAATTACATATTTTCGTGCCATTTTGTGATTTGTTGCAATTTCATTACCACAACCTGAACCATTTATATAAGAATCGTATTCATCAAGTCTGTAGAAATATTTAGGAACAGTTTTATCATAAAGAGAATTTGTACCTGTTCCAGATGTATGATTATAAACTACGTCCATAATTACAGAAATCCCTGCATCATGAAAGGCTTTTATCATTTCACGCATTTGAATTACAGCATCTGTACCATCACGCATATTGTCAACATAACGTCCTTCTGGAACATTGTAATGGTAAGGATTGTATCCCCAGTTATAATTCTTATCAGCATTGGTCTGAGCATAATCAAACATTGGAAGAATTTGTACGTGAGTAATTCCAAGATCATTTAAATGTTCTGCGAATTTTCCGGAGTTTTTAAGATTGTTTGTAATATCACGGAATTTTCCAGTTGAATCTGCAACAAATGCACGGCTCCAGTCACGAATGTGCATTTCATAGATAACAGCATCACTATATTTTTTAGTCTCTGAACCTGAATTACCAAATGGATTTACATAAGAGTTTTCCCAATCAGCTGGTTTTGCACTTGTGTCATTAATATCAACAATCTGAGAAGCAACACTGTCTGCACTTGCAACACCATTCCAGATATCACATACTGTAGACTCAGTTGTACCATTTGTAATCTTATACTTATAATACTTATTTGAACCGAAATTTATATTTTCGGCAACAAAGATTGCTTTGTTGCTTAAAGAAGGTGTCATCTGGATTGTTTCTGTAGCTGTGGAAAGTGAAGCAGCATCAGCAAAAAGTAAAAGTTCAACTGTGGAAGCGTAAGGAGCCCAACACTTAAATGTTGCTGTAGAACCATTAATTGTTAAACCAAGATCGTTTTCTTCATATCCAAAAGAAGAATCTATAACTTCGCAAGAAGGATTAGCCTTTACAATTACTCCATTATATTCAATTGCATAAGGTATATTTGAAATATCTCCTTCAGTTAAGGTAATTGAATATTTATTTCCTGTAATATTAATTGCAGAAACCGGATAAACTGTACCATCAGAACCAGTAACTGAAACTTCTTCTGCTGCTAATTCTGTATAACCATAAATAGATCCGCTTAATTCTTTACCATCTGCAGAAGAAATTGTTGCGTTCTTTATACCCGCTATATCTTCAAACCTAGTATAAAACTTGGTAAGACCATAAACAAAGTATAGTTCACGAGCGTTTTTCAGATCTAATGTTGAAACAGTAATATCAGCAGTCTGCTTATCGCCTTTATCATTTACAAATAGAAGACCTAATGTAGCTGATTTTGGAACATTAAGATTCATAACAAGACAACCTTTTTCAGCATCTATTTCATCAATGGAAAATTCCCAGCCACTAGCTTTTGATTCATCCCAACTCTTTGAAGAATACGGTGTGCCAGAATCCTTATTCCAACACCAAATATTCCAATGACTATCTGCAGGTGCACCAAACAAATAGATATTTAATCCTTTTGTTGAAGCACTAGAAGATCCGTCTGAACAACCGGTAAGGCATAATCCAAAACCAATAAAGCAAAGGATTGTTAGTAATTTTGAAATTTTATTCATTTTTCCTCCATAATAAAATAATTTCAAAAAATTATATTTCTCCGAATTTTTAGTTTAGTTTATGTGCAAAATCATCCATGTCTGGATAAATGGAATTTTCTGTGATGTTAAATTCAGCTAATTCTTTTAGTAATATCTTTTTTGAATCAAGATGAATCAAAAAGACCTCTTGCTGATTTTTTGAATTTCTGTAATAAAGAGCCATAAGTCTAAATGGATCTTGTTTCATCCAGTCACATTTATTGTTTATATCGTATGGAATTTTTTTAGATTTAAGACTTTCAGAGATGAGCAGTTCTATAGTTTCAACTTCAGCATTCTGAAAAGAACAATCATCTATTTTTGAAACTTCACCAAGATAACTTTCATAAGAACCATTATAGGTTGTGATAAAATGTTTTATTAAGTTGATATTGTAATAATTTCATTCAATAACCTTAGTTAAGAAAAAAAGGACCGAGGTTTAAAAAACCTAAGTCCTTTTTTAACTTTACTGAAGTAAACTATTCTTTAGTAACAGTAATATATGCTTTAGGAGCATCAAGAGAATTATCTGTAAGTTCAAGCTTGAACTTATATGTAGCACCAGCTACCCAGTTTTCTGCCATTGTTGCGTTTTCTCCATCTTTTGCTACATAAGTCATTTCTGTTCTTTCACCCAATACAAGGTTTTCAACTGTCCAAAGGTTTGTACCTGAGCCAAAGATACCAAATTGATTTCCATCTGCTGGATGTTCACCATTTGAAGCAGTAAAAGTATACTCTTGAACTGCCGCATCTGTTAAAGTTACATTGTCAGCCCACCAGCCTTCCCATCCACCTTTAAATGTCAAACCCTTCCATGAGTATTCAGATGGAGCTTCTCCCGCTTTAGTCAATTCTATTTTACAAGAAACTTTCTTACTTGTTGAATCAACAATTTTGATAGTAATCATGTACTCAGAATTAACTTCCAAGCCAGAAATCTGAACGTGTGTTGGGTTAGCTTCTGTAGAATATACCATAGCTGCAAGCTCACCGCCTGGAACAATAGCTGTTGTTTCAGGTTCACTTTCTGCACCTGCGGCGTCATTACCACACCAGCGTGTAGCCCAGTCACCAAAAACTTCCTGTACACTAAACTGTGCGGATGTTTCCGCTGCTGTAAACTTATATGTATATGTTGTATCATCTACCTTGGTCATTTTTGCAGCTGTCCAACCATTGATTGTACCAATGATTCCAGCTCCACCAAGAATAGTTGAATCTGCCTGTACATCGTCATGCAAGTCACCAGAACAGCCAATAAGACCAAGAGCCATAGCACCTGCAGCGATTAAAGAAAGAATCTTTTTCATTTTTTTCTCCTAAATAAGGATATTTGTGATTTCTACGAAATCTTAGAGTTTGATACAGTGGTTTCGACAAGCTCAACCACCGTATCATCTTTAGCATTTGCTAAAATTAGATATCCCAGCGGATACCACAGCGAAGTGCTGCACGGCCATCGTACCAGTCAACTGGGTCGATATCGCCTACGTCAGCTTCCTTAGCCCATGAACCCTTTACGTTTGCACGGTCAAGGTTCAACTGATCCTGTCCGTCACCGAAGTGCTTGAATGGATCCATGTTGTATACGAACTGAGCATATACTGTTGGTTTCTTAGCAGCCTTGAGTTTCTTTGATACGCCCAAAGCGAATGCGAATGGGTTGTTCAATTCTGAATCGAATGATCCGTCAGCTGAAGCTGTGTTTTCTGTCTTTACACCGAATGCTACGTTAGCTGTTACATCGCCTGGGAAGCTAACCTGTCCAACCAATGTGTTGAAGTAGCGATTAACGTTTGAAAGATCCAAACCGTAGTAAACGTTGATTCCTGTGATTACGTCAGATACATCTGTGATTGCCAAAGAAGCACCAGCCTGCTTTACGCGGAACTGGTTGTCAGAACAAGCGTACTTGCTTTCTTCATCATCATCAGCACCTGCTTCTGTGATCTTAAGAGATCTGTAGTTCATGTTAGCATAAGCTGTTACAGACATGTTGTCAGAAATCTTGTATGTAGCTGTTGGGTTGATTGTAAGTTCCATAGAACCGTTATCAAGCAAGAACCATGGCTGTACCCAGTTGCCACAGCGCAGAGCGTACCAAGGCTGTACGTTAGCATTGTATCCAGTTACAACTTCTTCTGAAGAATCAAGAGCTTCAAGTGGCATTTCTACAGCAGCGTTCAAGCCGATAGAAAGTGCTTCCATTGGAGAAACTGTTGCATCCAATGTGATCTTCTGTGTGTTCAAGTTACCAAGAGTTTCAGACAGGTCGAATGTACCGTCGTCGTGGTTTTCGCGAAGATACAGCATGGAAGCCTGTGCACCGCGGAAGCGGTATTCTACGTTTGCACCGAACATGTCAGTCTTGTAGCCGACCTGTACGTTTGCAGCAATGTTCTTGATTCCGTCAAAGTCGCCTGAGCGATAGAATACGTCTGTTGAATATCCAAAGTAATCTGTTGTGCTAGAAGCACCGCCATCAGTGATATCTTTTGAAGACTTCTGATGTGTTGCAATCAAAGCCTGAGCTGCAACATTCAATTTTGCATCGTCAAGAGCGAATACGTTCTTTGCACCGATGATGAAGTCATGTTCTACTGGATCGTCGAAGAGGGTACCATCATACATACCGTTAGACTGGAAATCTACAACCAAGTCATTAGCCTTGATTCCTGCCCATGCCCAGTATCCGTATTTATTACCTTTGCGGTCAGCAGTTTTGTTTGGAGCAAATCCGATATCCCAAGAGATACCTGTAGCTTCTTCAAGAGCAGCAGCAGCTTTTGAACCAAGGCTGAATACGTTGAAACCACCTACGTGCTGATAACCAGCATCCCAGTTTCCATCGATTGTTTTCCATGTGATTGCCTGGCGCACATCCGGCTTTGCATAGTTGAAACCAGTCAAGAAGTTAATATAAGGAGTGTTGAAACCGAATTTAAGGTGTCCGAGGAATGGATTTGTTTCCCACTTATCGGTTGTCTTAGCAAGGTAAGCAACTGGGTTAGCAAAGATACCGTTTACAAGGTTCTTAAGACCATCTTCCCATTCTACAACTTCGTTGTCATACTGGTCTTTCTGATAGAGATATACCTGTTTTCCGCCAGCATAGTCACGTTTCTCATAGTTTTCAGGCTCTGTTTCAGCAAGAGCGATTTCAATGTAAACCGGGCAGTTAGGAAGGAAGTTTCCTGCAAATTTGTTGTAAGACTTAGCACCGATTGTTACAGAGTCAAGGTCAAGACCTTTTTCTGTAGCGTCAACTTTACCCTGTGTGATGTAGTTAGCCTGTACACCGAACATAGACCAGGAAATGAAGTTAATCTTAGCCTTAGCAGCACCGGCATCATCATCGCCGGAAATCATGTCAGCGATGACTACGTGGCTGTTCTTTCCGCCGAAGCCGTCGTCAACGAAGTCAGGAGCCTTAAGGTCGGTAGTCCAGTTTCCGTCGGAAATGAACTTGTAGCGAAGTTCGTCCGTTACCTTGAAAGTCTTTGTAATAGTAAAGCCCTTGTCGGTCTTTGTCATTGCTTCGGC
>JAEDFX010000119.1 GCA_016297805.1 Treponema sp.
AATTGCCCTGCGACTTATAAAAGAAGTTTGTGAAAATCTAAAAGGCGACATCTATTTTTTTAGCCGGGATAAATTGCAAAAAAAATACAAAAGTCAGGCACAAATAGAATCTCTTTTCCAAAATTTTGAGCGCTATTCCCAAAAAGAGCTGCCTGCAAACTGGAAAAAAATCCATGATGATTTACTAAAAAAAATTTTCACACCGCAATATCAATACCAGTGGCATATTCTTGAACTTCCACCAGAAAATAGGGATTTAATTGAAGCAGTTACAGAAATCATAAAATATTCAAAAGGTAAAATTCTGAAGGTAGAAGGATATAAAATCGCAATTCAAGAAAATTACATTTCAGATTTTGAAAGAACCTTGCGCAACATGGGATTTACGGTAATTTAATGTAAAAAGAATCGTGATAAATTCATAACAAAGTTTAACGGCAGTCTCCCGCAACGCCCCAAATTTACTTATATTTTAGTGCCATTATAATCCGGATGTGCATCCGCAAGAGATTGGGCCAGCTGACAAACTGTTTTTTGCTGATAAACAGGCAGATTTTCACAGTCATTTAGCAATTGGTGGTATTTAGAATACAGTTCCCGATTTTGAGCCTTGGAAGAATCTCGGAGGAAGAGATCTGCTGGGTGAACGGATAGGGCGGTTGCAATACGAAAGACCAAATCAATAGAAGGTGAAGCTTTCCCAGATTCCACATTGCCAATTTGACCATTAGAACTATCTGCCTGAATTGCCAGCTCTGATTGTGACCATCCTTTTTGTTCCCTGTAATACTTCAAATTCTTTCTGAATTCGGCACTATAATCTTCCATATACTTTAGTTTACAAGTAATACGATAAAAATATTCTTATAATATAAAGTGATTTAAATATCAAACTTTATGTGATAAAGTAATTACAAGGGAGATACTTTATATTTTAAGGCTAATAAAAATGTCGGATACAATCTTTCAAATTACAGAAAAAGTACTTACAGAATCAGGAAAATTTACCTCTGCAGATGGTAAATTATTACGCAACCTTGTTTTAGAAAATGCAGAAAAAATGAATCCGGAGCTTCTCTCTGTTTTAATAAAAAATGATGCTACAAAGAAAGCATATTTTACAGAAGTTGATAGCATTCAGGTTTTTGACAAAGTAAAATTCAGCTGGATTATTCAGAATAAAGAATTTCTTCCTGACAGTTATACCCGTTATAAAAATAAAATCGGACTTACAAATTCCCGTGGAGAATTTATTTCTGCCAGCAATGATGTTGAGCTGGTTTTTCCGTACAAAGACTGCATCCTCGAAGGCGGGCAGACAAAGGAAGATCAAAAAAACAATGAAATTTTCTACAACGAAACTTTAGCACCTGACCAGGTTTCAAATCTTCTTGCCCCAAAGGCTTTCTGCAATGCAAAAAAATATGACAAAGACGGTGTTCATGAAATTACACAAATTACTGATGAAGATAATTTGATTATCAAAGGAAATAATTTACTGGCGCTGAGTAGTTTGCTGGAGAGATATAGAGGGAAGGTAAAGTGCATTTATATTGATGTTCCTTATAACACAGGTAGCGATTCTTTTGGTTACAATGACAGATTTAATCATTCAACCTGGTTAACTTTTATGAAAAACCGTTTGGAACTAGCAAAAAAATTACTTCGTGATGATGGGTGCATTTTTGTTCAATGTGATGATAATGAGCAGGCTTATTTGCAGGTATTAATGAATGAAATTTTTGATTTTATTCAAATAGTTGAAATTAAAATGAATGAAGGGGCAGCAAATGAATTTCAGAACCCTTTTATGCCTAAAAACTGTGAATATGGTCTTTTATATGCAAAAAATTATGAAAGCCGTAAATATAAACCTTTATGGGTAGAAAGAGATTACGATAAAGCATATAACCAATTTGTAATCAATAAACATGAAACAACTGACTTTAGAAATTGGATTGTAAAATCAGTTAATGAAGTCATAAAAGAAAATAACATTACAGAAAATGAAATAAATGATTTTGTAATAAAAAATTCAGATTGTATTTTTCAGGGAATTGGACCAAAGGGCCCCGGAGCTGGATTAAAAGCAGCTATGGAACGTTCCAAAGAGAACGATTCTTGGGATATTTATGAAAGAGAAAATAAGGACCCTATTTATACATATCGTGGACGAATGGTTCGTTTCTATGAAAAGAATATCGGATTAGACAAAAAAGGAAAAAAAGTAATACTTAAAGAATTAGGTTCTCTTTGGAATGATATTAAAACAACAGGAATTGCTCCAGAGGGTGGAGTAAAATTAAAAAATGGTAAAAAACCTGAAGCATTACTTGAACGAATAATTGAAATGCTCACAGAACCTAATGAAATAGTCCTTGATTATCACCTTGGCTCAGGTACAACCGCTGCTGTTGCTCATAAAATGGGACGCCGATATATTGGTGTTGAACAACTTGATTATGGCGAAAATGATAGTGTTGTTCGTCTTCAAAAAGTCATTGCAGGTGACCAAACAGGCATCTCCAAATCCCAGAACTGGCAGGGCGGTGGCTCCTTCGTCTACTGTGAACTCGCAAAATTAAACCAGAATTTTGTAGACAAAATCCAATCATGCAAAAATGATGATGATATAAAATCTGTTACAGAAGAAATCTTAAAATCAGACTTTGTTTCAAGCAGGGTAAAACCATCTGACATAAATACAAGTGCAAAAGAATATTCTGATCTCACTTTTGAAGAAAAACGGCAGCTGGCAATGGCCTTACTAGATAAAAATCAGCTTTATGTGAATAACAGCGAGCGAAAAGATCCAGACATGAAGCTTTCAGAAAATGACGTTAAATTTACTGAATCATTTTATGGAGCAAAAAAATGAGCTGGTTATATGAAAAAATAGACGCTGCAAAACAATTTGGTGCATATAAGGAGATTCCTCAATTTATCAAGGATAATCTGAATCAGACTTTTGAAGTCCGTCCATATCAGGAAGAGGCATTAAAAAATTTTATCACCTATTATGAAAATCCAACAATGTATGCCGGAAAAAACATCCATACACTTTTTCACATGGCTACAGGTTCTGGTAAGACTTTTATAATGGCATGTGTAATTCTTTATCTTTATTCAAAAGGCTATAGAAATTTTCTGTTTTTTGTAAATTTAAGTCAGGTTGTAAAAAAGACAATTGATAATTTTTTAAATCCTGCAAGTTCCAAATATCTTTTTGCCCAGGAAATAAATATAGATGGAAAAACTGTACACATAAATCAGGTTTCCAATTTTCAGGAATGTAATCCTGATGATATAAATATTCTTTTTGATACAACTGCAGGACTTCATTCTGATATGACTCTCATAAAAGAAAATTCAGTCAGCATAGAAGATTTTTTAACAGATAAAACAGTTTTAATTGCAGATGAAGCCCATCATTTAAATACATCTACACTTTCTACAAAGGAACAGGATGATGAGCATTCATGGGAAATCACAATCAAAAAAATCCGTGAATCAAACATTGAAAACATCATGCTGGAATTTACTGCTACTTGCGATATTGGAAATCCTTTAATTAAAGAAAAATACGAAGACAAAATCATTTTTGACTACAATCTTGCAAAATTCAGAGCAGATAAATATTCAAAAGATATTTTTACTTTACGAAGTGATTTTGACCAAACAAAAAATGGTCGTATATATCGTTCACTTCAGGCAATGATTGTCAGCCAATATAAGCTAAAACGATTCCAGGAATTAAAATTAAATGTAAAACCTGTAATTCTTTTTAAATCAAAAACAATTAAGGAAAGTGAACAGAACAAAATAGATATTCTTGAATCTCTGAAAAACCTAACAGAAGAAGATATAAATCAGATTCGTATTTCATCAAGCAATAATGAATTAATGAAAAATATTTTTTCATATTTCAACGAAAGGAATATTTCTGATAGTTCTCTTGTTACTGAATTAAAACTTTCGTTTAATGAAGATGTTTGTATTGATGTAAATGACAACACACAGGCAGATACTAATCAGTTATTAGTTAATTCTCTAGAAGACGAACAGAATCCTTATAGAATGTTATTTGAAGTCAAAAAGTTAGATGAAGGCTGGGATTGTCTTAATCTTTTTGATATTGTCCGCCTTTATGAAACAAACGATTCTAAAAATATGAAGCCTGGAAAAGATACAACAAGTGAAGCTCAGCTTATAGGTCGAGGAGCTCGTTATTATCCATTTGAATATGAGGAAAAAGAAAAATATCAGCGAAAATTTGATAGCGATATTAATAATCCTTTTAGAATTTGTGAACAATTACACTATCATTGTGAAAATGACTCCAGATATATTTCTGTATTGAATGTTGCACTAAAAGAATATGGCATTACAGATGCTGATGAAGATCAAAAACTTACCGTTCATAATGACATAAAAAAAGAATTTCTTGATGAAGATTTGTATAAAAATGGATTTGTTTTTAGAAATAAGATTGTTAACAAAACACATAGCTCTATTTCGGATATAACTGAAATAAAAGATGAATATGCCTATGATTTTACAGTTTCTGGAAGCATAACTACTAGTGTTTTCGATAATATAAATACATCGGATAATACAAAAAATGAAAGTAAAACAATTAGAAAATCTATTTCTGAATTAATAACTGAATACAGTTATAACTTTGTATATTCTAATATGGCTTTTTACCCTGTATTTACTTTTGATTCCATAAAAAAACTGTTCCCAGCAGTAAATTCAATGAAGGAATTTATTACTGATGCAAAATATCTTGGTAATAAATATATTTCGATTACAGTTTATGAAGAAACTCAAATATTTTGGACATGGGCATTAAAAAAAGTTTTTTCTGAGATTGCGAACAAATTGTCAGTTGAAAAAAGCAGTTGCAATGGTTCATACGAATTTGAAGCTGTAAAATTATGCGATATATTCAAAGCAGAAGGAACTGATAGAAATTATCCTAAAAATTCTTCCGAAGGTGATGGTAATTCTCAATCCTTCTGTAGCGATAATAATTTACGATATGAATTAACAAATAAAGATTGGTATGTTTATCAGGATAATTACGGAACAACAGAAGAAAAGAAATTTGTAAAATATTTTGCTCAGCAATGCATTCCAGAATTAGAGAAAAAATATTCAGAAATAAGACTTATTCGTAATGAATGTCAGGTTTCAATTTATGATTTTAATAGTGGAAGAAAATTTGAACCAGATTATCTTTTATTCCTTAAAAACAAGGATTCGGGAGAATATGAATATAATCAGGTTTTTATTGAACCAAAAGGTAAACATTTAATTGAGAATGATAAATGGAAAGAAGATTTTTTATTGCAACTGGAACAAAAATCAATTCCTGTAATTCAATTCAAATCTGATTCAAAATACAAAATCTGGGGCCTGCATTTTTATTCAGAGGGAATAAGAGATAAAGAATTTAAAGAAGATATGGAAAATCTTTTTAATTAATACAGTTCTCATTATCAATTTTCAGACCCTGACGGACTATAATATCTTACATAATCAATCTGATAGTCATGTTTTTCAGTGTCTGATCAGTCAACAGCATTTTTCCTGATAAGAAACAGTCTTTTGATTAACTGTAAATAAGTTTATAAAACAAGGCAGTCTCCCACAGGAAACTGCCTTGTTTATTATTCTTCTACATCATAACAACGTCGCTCGCAAGTCTCGCTCCGAGCCGATTTATCGATGAACCTAAAAAAGCTTGCTGTCGCAACCTTTTTTTTAACGGTTCTTCGATTATAGGCATGTGCAAATCCTTAAACTGCAGCTCATTATAATTCTGGATCTGTCACAACAATATGCAAATCATCCAACTGCTGCTGATCTACCACAGAAGGACATTCGTCCATAGGACTTGCTGCCAAATTGTTCTTAGGGAAGGCAATTACTTCGTGGATTGATTCTTCGTGACGCATCAACATAATCAAGCGGTCCAATCCTGGTGCAATTCCTCCGTGTGGTGGAGCACCAAATTTGAATGCCTGAACAAGGAATCCGAATGCTTTCTGAGCACGTTCTTCGCTGTATCCAACAATCTTGAAAATTCTCTGCTGAAGAGCAGGATCATTAATACGCATAGAACCAGAAGCCAATTCGTAGCCGTTCAAAACCAGGTCGTACAAATCACCTTTTACAGCACCTGGGTCGCTTTCCAATGTATCCCAATACTGTTTCTGAGGGAGAGTAAACATGTGGTGTTCTGTTTCCCAAGACTGAGTTTCTTCGTTGAATGCAAAATATGGGAAGTCGATAATCCATGCAAAGTGGAATTCATCATCTGGATTATAAAGGTTCAAATCTTTACCAAGCTGCT
>JAEDFX010000026.1 GCA_016297805.1 Treponema sp.
CCTCGGTTCCAGCTTTTGCAGATGTTGCAGATTCATTTATGGGAACTCTGGAAGAATTGCCCGAAATACCAGAGTCATAAATCTGCAAATCTGTTCGGGCAGAGCACTTTCTTACGCTTCAATGAATTTCTGAATATCAGCTTTAGAAAGAATCTTTCAATAAAAATTCCCAGTAATTTTGTTTTCACTGCCTTGCTAAACATTACCAGTGATGGAAAACTCAAAGTAGTTACTGCCATCATAAAGCTTAAAACAACCCCAAGCAATGCGTCCTTTCCTAAAAGTGCCTTGCTAATTGGAATACAACCAAAAATATCTGCATACATTGGAACACCGCAAATAGTTGCAATAATTACACCAAAAGGATTTTTGTTTTCCAAGGCAGTAATAATCCTCGGATTGGGGGATTGAGAATTTTTGTAATGAATAATAAAAACGAACTTTGAACTGATTCTGTCATTGGGCTTCTTCCTGTCCTTTCTTAAGCAGATAATAATTTGTCATTCTGAACTTGATTCAGAATCCAGACTATAATTCTAACTTTTCTATTCAGCCTGATATGGGCTTCTGTTCACAACTTATTTAATTCTCATCAAATTTCAACCGTTTTGTAGGCGGAATATGTTGCATTACATACAAAAAATGAAAAATCTTGGATTATGTATGTAAATAATCTGATTAATTGTTTGCTCAAATATCCTTTTTGATATTATTTACATACAAAAGAAATTTTTTTAATCCTTCTGTATGTAAATTTATTCCACAAAAAGGATTTTGAAATCTTATTAAGTGAAGAATTACATACATTTTTTAAGAATTTACCTTAAATGTATGTAATTAATACAATGAGAGCCTACATTTATAATAATTTTGTCAGAAATTTACATACATTTTTTAATAAAAACGAAATTATGTTCGTAATTAAGAATCCTCATGACAAAATGTACGACATTAAAAGTAAAATCAAAATTGTTCCAGAAAAAGAAACCAGTTGTAAGCGTGGCGGCGATTACTGCATTGAATTCTACAGCGAAGAAAAAGGAAACTATCTAAGAAATATTGGATACATTGGCGAACAGATTGATTTGTGGCTTGCTGAAAAAAATATCGGTGCTCTTTGGTTTGGTATAGGAAAACCGGATGAAAAAAACTTCCATGAGCTTAAGTTCATTATTATGATCAGCATTGCAAAAATGCCTGAATATATGTTCAGAAAGGATATGTTCAAATCAAAAAGAAAACCTCTTGAAGAAATCTGGACAGGTGACACCATTTCAGGTCAAAAATTTTCTGTTGCAGAAATTGTTCGTTTTGCGCCAAGTGCCTGTAACACCCAGCCCTGGATGGTGGAAAACACAGGTTCTGAAATATCAATTTACAGATACAAAAAACCTGGTAAGCGGGGAATTATGCCTGCCGACAAGGTTCGTTACTATAATAGAATAGACATTGGAATCTTTATGTTCTTTCTGGAAGTCTGCCTGGAACAGACCGGTTATACTTTCAAGGGAACTCAATTTTTTGAAGAGGAACCTGACAGCGTAGAAAAAGTCCTTGTGGCAAAATATGAGTATTTTACCAAAGCCCCTTGTTCATAAATTTAGTTTTTATCATCTCCTGCAGCTTCAGGGCATTTTTAAATCCTGTTCCCTTAGGGTGATTATTAAAATACAACTGCACCCGTTTGCCTTCCGTCCCAGCCTGTTCTATAATCGGGATAAAACTTGCCAGCTCGCTTTCTGAATATTCATAATCGTAGCGATGAGTTTCTTCTCCCTCCGCCACTTGTGCATACCAGCCCTTCTGATTCCGCCCGTGAAGTCTGATATAAGCGTTGGAGCCAATAAAAGGCGTTTGCAGCGTAAATCCATCCGGCAGATTTTTAAGCTGTGGCATATCGCAAAAAACAATTCCAGCATTCCGTGCAGCAAGACCTTCAAAAACAGAATCCTTTATCCAGTCCCGGTGACGGAATTCCACCACACAAGGCAGCGGATACAAAGCCTTCAGCAATTCGGCAAGATACACACGATTTTCTTTGATGTAATGAAAGCTTTCGGGAAACTGAATCAGCACCGTGGCAAGGGCATCTTTTTCTAAAAGCGGATTCATTGCGGCCTTAAAAATTTCTGCCTGCTGCCGCCAGTCTCTTCCAATCTGATGAGTCAAAAGCTGATTCAACTTTATGCTGAATTTCAAACGGCCACCGGAACGCTGGTAAATAGAAGCAATTCTCTCTACAGTTGGCATTCCGTAAAATGTGCTGTTCAGTTCCAGGGCATTAAACTTTGTAGAATAAAAGCTCAGAAAATCCTTGCGAGCCAAATCTGATGGGTAAAAGCTGCCTTTAAGTTCCGGATGATCGTAACCGCTGGTACCAATGAGGATGTTTGAATCAGTGGCCTTCATTTCATCTTCAAAAAGCAAACCTTGCTGCCCGCCTACCGCCACGCCTGCCGCCATACCCTGCGCTTCCCCAACCCCCGGGAACTCCCGCATATACTCAAAACACTGATTATCCACCAGCATATTATTTTCCCGGCACCATTCCCGGAATATCTTCATCAGCTTGGCTCGATTGGGACTTCCCACCTGGTAGGCGTTCCCGTAAGTGTGAATATATCGTTCCTTCATCCCAGGAAAATGCCTATCAAAAGCCGCATACAAATATTCCCGGTCCCCTTCCCGCAAAGTTACACCAAAATCAAACTTAATAATTCCCTTTACGCCCGCATCCTTACAGTAGCCAAGAATTCCCCGTAGATTTTCTTCAGTATCATTTATAAAAGGCAAATCTGGAGTCATCCACACGATGGTAGGAATTCCACGGGTATGCATTTCCTTCAGCACTTCAAAACGGCGGCGAGTTGTACAAACGTTCGGTTCAATAATACGACACAAATCTTCATTAAAAGTGGTCAGAGTGATTTGCACCACACACTTAGCTTTTTTATTGATGCTTTCCAGTAAATCAATATCCCGCAAAATCAAATCAGATTTAGTCTGAATGGCAAGTCCAAATCCGTAGCGGTCAATCACTTCAAGACACCGACGAGTCAGCTGTAAATCCTTTTCGCAGTGCATGTAAGGGTCGCACATAGCCCCAGTTCCAATCATGCACTTTTTCCGTTTACTTTTTAGCCGGGCCTCCAGCAGCTCCACAGCATTTTCCTTCACCTCAATATCTTCAAAAGGCACGGGAGTATGATAGCAAACACTGCGGCTGTCACAATAAATGCACCCATGAGTACACCCGCGGTATAGGTTCATGCCGTTTTGAGGAGATAAAATTGATTTTGCCTGAATAAAATGCATGTGACTCTATAATATTTTCTAGTATTAAAGCTGTTATTTAATCCCCTTTACAAAATAACAGCACATTTCACCTTTACCTTTTACTTCAACACTAACAGGGCCTTCAAACTGAATAAAATCTTTTGTCTGCAACCAGGTATTTTCAGAAACATGAATCTGCATAGGCTCACCTGTACTTTCCATTCGGCTGGCAACATTTACTGTGTCGCCCCATACATCATAAATAAACTTAGTCTTACCTATTACGCCGGCAACCAGATTTCCAGAATTTATTCCTATTCTGATTCTTATCTCCATGTGGAATTTTTCGTTGAACTGCTGTACATCCACTAAGAGGCCTTGTGCAAAATGAATCATTTTTAGTGCACCATCAGGAGTATTTTCGATTGTAAGGCCTGTCGCTGCCATGTAAGCATCCCCAATAGTTTTTATTTTTTCAATTCCTTCATTTTTGGCTCGCTTATCAAAAAGAGAAACCAGTTCATTCAGCATAGAAACAGTTTCTTCCGCAGACATCTGACTGCTCATTTTTGTAAAGCCAACAATATCTGTAAATAAAATAGTTGCGTTGGGAAATCTTTGTGAAATGATATTATCCGGATGTTCAGTTAATTCCTTTGCAATTGGTTCTGGCAAAATATTCAAAAGCAGATTTTCAACTTTTTCGTTGGCAATACGAAGTTCTTTTGTTCTTTCATCAACTTTGATTTCCAGTTCCCTTTTGTAATTTTCAAGAATTTCAACTTCCCTTTTATGTGCATTTTCAATAGTCTCATTGGAATCCATAACAACAAAAATATAAAGCACAATTGCCATGAATACTGTAGAAATATTCGCAAGATAAAAACCGCGAGTTCTAAAAGAAATAACGGAAGATAAAATAGGAATAATCAGAAATAAAACTAAAGGAACGCGTACTCTTTTAGAAATATTCTTGTAGTTTGATAAGATACAAATAATCTGAAAAATCATGCAGACGCCAGGAATAATTGTTGCAATAATGCGGCCTTTTGCACGATGATAATGATTCAACTCATCATAAAAATAATACCAGCCTGTGAATCTGGAAATTATAAGAAGAATCACTCCAATTAAAAGTACCAATTCTGCAGGTGCCAATAGAAATTTATTTCTTTTTGACGCCTCTGTTTTATGAGAAAGCAAATCCCGCAGATACAAACTGAAACTTAAGAGCATCAGTAATGGAGAAAAATAATCTAAAAATTTTGAAATATTCAAGAACCATCGTGCCGTGTCTCCAGGAACTCCTTCATAGGTCAGATAAACTATAGGGGCTCCCAGATAAAGTACGGCGCTAACTTCCAGCAGGAAAATAGCAGTTTTTCTTTTAGCACATAAACTATTAGTAATCAGAATCAAAAATGCAATGAATGAACATGTTCCCTGTAGAAAGAGCATTATGAATCTTTGATATTTAATTAAAAAATCCAACATTTATTGTTATTATATCACAACTAAAAAAACATGTAATTTACATTTTGATACATATTCAACAAAATTTGTTAATGTCAGCAAGGCAACAAAGCCTATCAATATTGTTTCTTACACTTTTCGCTACAACAACCTGAACAACCGCAGCAGCATCCCCCAGATTTTTTAGCCATAAGCCTTTTTTTCCAAAGAGATTTTACAATTAATGTTACGATTACAAATAAAATTACACTTACTAATACTGTTCCCATAAAATCCTCCTAAAAATGAGTTTACAAATGGGGGCGTTGCGGGGGTGTCCCCCGCTAGAAAGGGTGGCGGATGACGCGACAAAGCGGAGCAAGTGTCAAAGCTGGCTTTGGCACTTGTGGAGCGACTCGCGGCAGGAGCCAGGGGAAGTCTTTCCCCTCCTAATTCTTAATTCCCCATTCCGGATTCTTTCTAACTACCATATAAATCAAGCCAGCAAGTGCAACGAATCCAAGAACAACTTCAATCACATCACCAACACCACTTACAGCACCTGTAAACAAAGTGCCCAACTGATTCACGATAAACGAAATGACATAAGCAAAGCCACATTCATAGCCAATAGCAAACCAGAACCATTTTTTATTGTTCATTTCCCGTTTAATAGCACCCATGGCAGCAAAACAAGGGGCACAAAGAAGGTTGAAAATAAGGAATGACATACCAGTTACACCAGTAAATACTGCTGCCATATTTGCATAAGCTTCTGTTCCGCCGTAAAGAATTCCCATTGTGCCCACAATGTTTTCCTTGGCTACAAGGCCTGTAATTGCGGCAACTGTTGCCTGCCAGTTTCCCCACCCAAGAGGCTGGAAGAGCCAGCAGATTCCACGACCAAAATAAGCAAGAATTGAGCAGTCCATCTGATCTTCTTCCAGCATTGTAAATGCACGCATTCCAAATGCACCGTCTGCCCAACCAAAGAATGACAGGAACCAGATTACGATTGTAGAAAGAAGGATGATTGTTCCGGCTTTTTTAATAAATGACCAGCCCCTTTCCCACATTGAGCGCAGGAGATTTCCGAATGTTGGCCAGTGATATGCTGGAAGTTCCATTACGAATGGAGCAACATCGCCTGCAAACATTTTAGTTTTCTTAAGCATGATTCCTGAACAAAGAATTGCAGCAATACCAATGAAGTAAGCTGAAGTTGCAACCCAGGCAGAACCACCGAAAATTGCCCCCGCAATCATAGAAATAAAAGGAGTTTTTGCACCACAAGGAATGAAAGTTGTTGTCATGATTGTCATTTTGCGGTCACGGTCACTTTCGATTGTACGGCTTGCCATAATACCAGGGATACCACAACCAGTTCCTACAAGCATAGGAATGAACGATTTTCCAGACAATCCAAAGCGGCGGAAAACCCGGTCCATAATAAATGCAATACGGGCCATGTAACCGCAAGCTTCCAGGAACGCAAGCAATAAGAACAAAACTAGCATCTGTGGAACAAATCCTAAAACAGCACCAACACCGGCAACAATACCGTCAAGAATCAGGCCTTTAAGCCAATCGGCACAACCGATTGCATCAAGAGCGGGTTCAATAAGGGCCGGAATTCCTGGCACCCAGATTCCATAGTCTTCTGTTGCAGGGCCTTCTTCACCGTATTTTTTTACCAAGCCTTGAGCAGTTGCAACATCTTCCTCTGTAAACGCAATTGGCTCTGAAAGTTCCAGAGTTTCTTCATCCTGAACTACATAAGTAACTTCGCCATTTTCGTAAGCTTCCAAAATTGCTGCTGAGTCACCAAACTCTTCTGCAGCTTCTTCATAAGCACCAGTTCCAATTCCAAATAAGTGGTAACCATCACCAAACAAACCGTCATTTGCCCAATCTGTAGCGGCCGCACCAACAGTTACCATTGAAATATAATAAACCAGGAACATAACCACAGCAAAAATTGGCAATGCAAGCCAGCGGTTAGTTACAATACGATCTATCTTGTCGGAAGTATTCAACTTGCTTGCCCGATTTTTCTTTGTTACACAAGACTTTATAATCGATTCAATGTACTTGTAACGCTCTGCAGTAATGATTGATTCTGCATCGTCGTCAAGTTCTTTTTCACAAGCTTTAATATCTGATTCAATGTGAACAGTGATGTCTGACGTTATTGTTACATTTTCTACTTCCTTAAGTTGTTCTATAACCTTGGAATCTCGTTCAAAGAGTTTTATGGAATACCATCTCTGTTTTTCTTCTGGAAGGTCATGAACTACCGCTTCTTCAATATGAGCCAGTGCATGTTCAACACAAGCCTCAAACCGATGCTGATATTTCATTACTTTATTTTCTGCCGCAGCTTTAACAGCAGCTTCTGCCGCTTCGCTACAACCTTTGTTTTTCAATGCAGAAATTTCATAAACAGGACATCCCAGTATCTTAGAAATTTGTTCAAGATGGATTTTATCTCCGTTTTTCTTTACAACATCCATCATATTTACAGCTACAACCATTGGAATACCAAGTTCAGCCAGCTGAGTTGTAAGATAAAGATTACGTTCCAGATTTGTACCATCAACAATATTCAAGATTGCATCAGGACGTTCTTTTACAAGATAATTTCTGGAAACAACTTCTTCCAAAGTATATGGCGATAAAGAATAGATTCCAGGCAAGTCCATAATATCTACATCTTTGTGATTTTTTAATTTTCCTTCTTTCTTTTCAACAGTTACTCCAGGCCAGTTACCAACAAACTGATTTGAACCTGTAAGTGCATTAAATAATGTTGTTTTTCCCGCATTAGGATTTCCCGCCAGTGCAATTTTCATATTCTTACCTCACTATCTCCACTTCAATCAATTCAGCATCCGCTTTACGAACAGAAAGTTCATAACCTCTAACAGTTACTTCAACCGGATCTCCCAATGGAGCAACCTTTCTTACAAAAATTTCCACTCCTTTTGTAAGCCCCATATCCATAATTCTGCGCTTAATTGCACCTTCACCAGAAATTTTAACAACCTTTATAGTTGCTCCTGGTTTCACTTCCTTTAAAGTCATATATACCTCTTTTATAAAAACCTAAATAATAATTTTTCCTGTCATTTCACGACTGATTGCTATTCGGGCATCTTTAATTTGGACAATCAAATTTTCATTCATAGTAGAAACTACACAAACCTCCGCACCAACCACAAAACCAAGATTCTTAAGATGATGTTTTACTTCTTCCAAGCCACCAATCTTTTTTATTAAATATTCTTCCCCAACCTGGGCCATATATAAAGGCATCTAAAACTCCTGCTCATTCCATAAAAAAACTAACAATAACCGATAATCTAGGAGCCAATCACCGATTATTGTTAGTTATTACTAACAGACATTTATTAATATAGTTAGTTAATACTAACAATGTCAAGTGGTTAGCATTAACTAACAAAAAAAATTATAAATTTACAAGAACTTAACAATTACAGCGTTGCTTTTTTACAGAAATCATCTATAACTAAGTTATGATTTTTATACTTGAAGATGATGATAATATCCGAAAACTCATAAATTATTCCTTAACAAGCCAGGGATTTCAGGTGCAGGATTTTTCTTTACCTTCTGCCTTATGGAATGTAATCGAAAATACAATACCGGATTTGTTTCTGCTGGATATTATGCTTCCAGAGGAAGATGGTATTTCAATTCTTAAAAAACTCCGTTCAAATCCTAAAACATCTTCAATACCAGTAATTATGCTTACTGCAAAAGACACCGAATACGATGTAGTCACAGGTCTGGACGCAGGTGCTGATGATTATGTAACAAAGCCTTTTGGAATGATGGCGTTGGTTTCCAGAATTAAGGCTGTTCTTCGCCGCTATGAAAAAACTGACACTAAAAAAGAGGTACTTGAAGCAGGTGGTATCAAAATTGATGAAAATCAGCATACAGTTTTTGCAGGACCTCAACAGCTTTTCCTTACTGTAAAAGAATTTGATCTTCTGGTTCTTCTTGTAAAAAATCGGGGAAACGTTCTTACAAGAGAACAGTTGCTGGAACATATATGGGAAATTTCTACAGAAGTAGAAAGTCGTACAGTCGATGTTCATATCAGAACCCTAAGACAAAAACTTGGTGATTTTGAAAAAAATATCGAAACTATTCGTGGAGTTGGATATAAGTTTATATGAAAAAAAAATCCCTATCCTTCAAAATATTCATTAACACATTCTTAACTGGAACTCTGATTTATTTTATCTGTGCATTCTTTTTTATTTCAAATATGTACGGATACTTTGAGAATCAGATTTTTTCAGAACTAGAAACAGAAAGTACCTTTCTTGAAAACTACGTTCTTGACGGAAATCTGAGTCAATTATCCGCCTTACAAACAAAAAATCGTATCACTCTTATACATTCAGACGGAACTGTATACTTTGACAACACAGTTGATGCCGCTTCTTTGGAAAATCACGGAGGTCGTGCTGAATTCCTTACTGCAAAAACAAACGGCTCAGCAAAGATATCCCGCTTTTCCTCAACAATGACAGAAAAAACTCTGTATTTCACATCCCTTCTCTCAAATGGTGATGTATTACGAATCAGCTGTAATCAACATTCTGTATGGGTACTAGTATTAGGAATGAGCCAGATTTTATTGATTATGCTTGTAATAGCAGTAATTATTTCCGGATGCTCTGCTTCCTGGATCAGCAAAAAAATTGTTGAACCATTGAACAAAATTGACCTTGAAAATCCAGAAACTAGTGAAGTTTATGAAGAACTGAGACCATTCACAAAACGAATTGCAGAAGAAAACTTTGAAAAAGCCCAGAGAGAAGAATTACGCCAGCAATTTACTGCTAATGTAAGCCATGAATTAAAAACTCCACTTACCAGCATCAGTGGTTTTGCAGAAATATTAAAAGCAGGCGGAATAACTGAAGATACTACAAAAGATTTTGCCAGTTCCATTTATGATGAAGCACAAAGAATGATTACTCTGGTAAATGACATAATTAAACTTTCCAAGCTGGACGAAAAATCAATAAGTTTGGAAAAAGAAGCTATAAGTTTGCGAGAACTTTGCAGAGAAATCATGAATATTCTTTCACCAAGTGCTAAAAGTAGAAATATTACAATCAACCTTAGCGGTGACAGTGGCCTCATTAATGGAGTTCAGCCTGTTATTTATGAAATGCTTTATAACCTCATTGATAATGCAATAAAATATAATAATATTAATGGAACTGTAGAAATTCAGATAAAAAATATAATGGAAACAAACCGCGTAATTCTTACCGTAAAAGACACCGGAATTGGAATTCCTGCTTACGAAAAAGACCGAATATTTGAACGTTTCTATAGAATTGATAAAAGCCGTTCAAAACAGAATGGTGGTACAGGACTAGGCCTCAGCATAGTAAAACACGCTGCAAAATATCACGATGCAAGCATTCTGGTAGACAGCGAAGTAGGAAAAGGCAGCACTTTCACAGTGATTTTTCCGGTTTAGTCTTAAACCTGACAAATACATATATTTTTTACGAAAATTTTACAGAAAATTTACATAAACTTCATTTTCAAATCCTCTATACTTTGCCATAGTTAGACTATGATTTTGAATGTACTTTCACAGATTGTAGGTTTTATTGGAGCCCTTTGTCTGCTGCTTTTTGGCATGAACATGCTGAGTAACGGTATTCAGAAGGGTGCAGGAAGCGGACTTCAAAAGCTGCTGGGAAAAATTACAGGAAATCGTTTTTATGCGGTACTTACAGGAATAGGTGTTACCGCTATAATCCAGTCTTCTGGTGCCACCACAGTCATGGTTGTTTCCTTCGTAAATGCAGAAATCCTGACTTTGGAACAGGCTATCGGTGTAATTTTCGGTGCAAACATCGGTACTACAGTCACTGCATGGATTGTTTCGCTTTTCGGATTTAGTTTTTCAATTTCTGCAATGGCCATTCCTCTTTTTGGTTTTGGATACATTCTAAAACACTTTAAACGCTTTAAAATACATAATTTTGCCGAATGTTTTATGGGGTTTGCCCTTTTATTTATGGGACTGGGACTTTTAAAAGAAAGTCTGACCCTCGGTCCTGCTGCAAGCCGCATTTTTACAGCCATAAACAGCTGGGGAATTGCAGGAATCTTACTTGGAGTTTTGATTGGCGCCGTAATTACTGCCCTCATTCATTCCAGTTCTGCTATGACTGCAATAGTTCTAACTATGGCAGCAAATGGTTCACTAAGCTGGGAACTAAGTGCGGCCATTGTACTTGGAAGTAACATTGGTTCTACAGTAGATGCAGTTATGTCCAGCTTTGGCGCTTCGGTGAATGCCCGTAGAACTGCTTTAGTTCATGTAGGCTTTAACGTTGCCGGAACATTTATTGCCCTTTTAATTTTCAAACCATTCCTGCAGCTTATAGATTTTATTGTTCCTCTTGAACCTACAGCAAATATTACAACTCACATTGCTATGCTCCATACAGTTTTCAACATATGTGCCACACTTATTTTTGTACCATTCGTAAACCATATTGCAAATCTTTCCCGAAAAATTATTCCGGAAGAAACCGCGGCGAAAGATCAACATTATCATTTACCAGCAATCTTACCTCATTCAAGAATCAGTGCCGATGTATACTCATTCCAAATTCAGAAAGAAATCACAAAAATGGGAGCTAAAGTTATGGAAATGTTTGATTCTGTATGTAACAGCTTCCTGAATCCAAAAAATGCTGATGAAGAAAACGAGCGTGTAAAAAATCTGGAAAATTATATTGATGAAATGAATGGAGCTATTACCGAATTCCTTCAGAAATGTGCCCGACTGCCAAATGCGAATCACAATGACCGAATTCATTTTTCTGCTCTCCTTCATACAACAGATATTTTGGAAAATCTCAGCGATGAGACCTGTTCTTTAATGCATACTGTAAAGAAATACGTCTCAGGAGAAGGCTTTGATTCTAACTCTAAACGCGTAAAAGAAATTGAAGATTATGTTGAACGGGTTCGTATTTTCTATGAACAGGTTTGTCTTTACTTTACAGTTGGCTTTACACAGGATGAAAAACTGACAGGAGAAGCAATCGAACAGAAAATCGATGATACAAAGAAAGAGCTTAAACGAGCCAGCCGAAAACGTCTTGAAGCAGGTGCAGATGTTAAAGAAGAGCTTCAGTATATTGATATTGTCCGAAAGGTTGAACGAGCCGGTGACTGTGTTTATGCCCTGCTACAAGGAGTTTAAGTTCCCCGATTTTCAGTCCCTTTGTCCTACAAATAATACGTAATATTGTCGCAAAATAAAATAAGTGGTAGACTCAGAAACTGAGGAATTTATGTGGCTCATATTTGCAATTTTATCATCTTTTTTTGCGGCTTTGACTTCTATTTTAGCAAAGGTTGGAATTGAAGACGTGAGTTCAAATCTTGCTACAGCAATTAGAACTTGTGTTGTAGTAATAATGTCCTGGGTTATGGTTTTTGTTACAAATCAGCAATCAGGTCTTGGTGAGATTTCTAAAAGAAGCTGGATTTTCCTGATTTTATCTGGACTGGCAACCGGTCTCAGCTGGCTCTGCTATTATCGTGCCCTTCAGATTGGAGAAGCCAGCAAAGTTGTGCCAATTGATAAATTAAGCGTAGTTCTAACGCTTATTCTGGCTTTTGTATTCTTACACGAAACTTTTACCTGGAAAAGTATAACAGGCTGTATTCTTATTACCGCTGGCACTTTGTTCATGGTTCTCTAAAACGTTTACTTTTTGATTTTCAGACTGTTAAGATATTCCTTCTGTTCAGGAGTGATTCTAAAACTTTCACGAGCTTTCTGAATTGCTTTATTGTGAGTCCAGGTATCCATCTGTCTGGTTTTTAAAAATTCAATTGCACTATCCCACTGTTTTACCAAAGCATCTGCAAAAAGCCATGCAGTCATCATGTTAACATAATATTCATCAGAACGAATTTCTGCTGCCCAAGACAGATATTCAGGTTTAAAATCCTCGTCTAAAAAATATTTTTTTATTAAAAGCATAGCAACTCGTTTTGTATAGGGTGCATCATCTTTTATCCATTCAGAAATTTTCAAAATAAGCTTATGATGATTTTTATCAAAAGTTTTCGCTCCAACACCATCACTTATAGCCCAGTTATTTATGTAAGGTAAAAACTGTTCAAGGGCAGCCACACATCTTTCATAATCTTTTATTTCAGAAATCAGCATTACCTGTAAAGAATTTTCTTCTTGAAATTCGTGAGGTAAAGAATTCATGAATTTTTCAATTTCTTCCTCTGCCTCGGTATGAACTTCCTTAATTATTTTTTTATATTCAGGTGAGCGAATTCCTATAAAAGCTTCTCTTGGCATATTTGGAACCAGTTTTGAAAGAAAATCACCATATTTTTGATCTTGATGGCGGTATAAAATTTCCTGAATTTTTGTCATATACAACATCCTTAAAAAACAACTTATTATAACATCTTTTAATCGTTCAAACAATTTTATTTCTTGACACATACCCCCTATGGGTATATATTAACAACGAAACATACCCCTTAGGGGTAAATTTTCGGGGATAAATTACATGGAAATCAGTAATCAGACAGCAGACGAATGTCCATGCTGTTCAGGAAAACACAAAGAAAGAGATGAAAAAGAATTCAAAGACTTAATGAACCGCCTGAAAAGAATAGAGGGACAGGTTCGTGGAGTTCAGAACATGCTGGAAAACGGAGTTTATTGTACAGATATTCTTGTTCAAGTCTCAGCAATAAATTCTGCGCTAAACAGCTTTAATAAAGTTCTGCTGGGAAATCATTTAAGAACTTGCGTCGCTGAAAATATCAGAAATGGAAACGACGAAGTTATTGATGAACTGGCTGAAACACTTCAAAAACTTATGAAATAACGAGGAACTGGAAATGGAACAATATAATGTTACTGGAATGAGCTGTGCCGCCTGTGTTGCCAGAGTTGAGAAGGCTGTGAATTCTGTTGAAGGCGTTACAGGCTGTGCCGTAAGTCTTCTCACAAATTCTATGGGCGTAGAAGGAACCGCCAGTTCTCAAGAAATTATAAAAGCCGTTACGGATGCAGGCTATGGAGCAAGTCTAAAAAAATCAGCAGGAAAATCTAATCAACCAGATTATGAAGATGCCCTGAAAGACACTGAAACTCCTAAATTGAAAAAACGACTCATTGCTTCTGTCATCCTTCTCATACCTTTAATGTATGTTTCTATGGGACATATGATGTGGAACTGGCCTGTACCTTCTTTTATGAATGGCAATCACATTGCAATGGGACTGTATCAGCTGCTGATTGCGGGATTGATTATGGTAATCAATCAGAAATTTTTTATAAGCGGATTCAAAGGACTGGTTCACCGTTCACCAAATATGGATACTCTTGTAGCTTTAGGTGCTACCGCATCTTTTTGCTACAGCGTATATGCTCTTTTTGCCATGAGCGAAGCCGTACTTACAAGTAACCATCAAAAGGTTATGTATTTTATGGATCAGTTCTATTTTGAGTCTGCTGCCACAATCCTTACTCTTATTACAATTGGGAAAACCTTGGAAGCCTTTTCGAAAGGAAAAACCACAAATGCTCTGAAATCTTTAATGAAATTGTCCCCAAAAACTGCAGTTATTCTGGAAAACGGAAAAGAAACTGAAGTTGATATTGATACAGTAAAGGTTGGAGATAAATTTGTAGTTCGTCCGGGTGACAGTATACCTGTAGATGGACTTATTATAGAAGGTGAAAGCGCCGTAAACGAGTCAGCACTAACAGGAGAAAGTATTCCGGTAGAAAAAAAATCAGGAGACAAGGTTTCTGCAGCAACAATCAATACTTCAGGTTATATGATTTGTGAAGCAACCCGTGTCGGTGAAGATACTACTCTTGCAGGTATTATCCAGATGGTCAGCGATGCAGCCAGTACAAAAGCACCAATTGCAAAAATTGCAGATAAAGTTTCGGGAGTTTTTGTCCCTACCATAATTTCAATTTCTGTCATTACATTTCTTGCATGGCTTATTGCAGGAGAAGATTTAGGATTTGTAATCAGCCGTGCAGTTTCTGTACTTGTAATCAGCTGTCCTTGTGCTCTTGGACTGGCCACTCCAGTTGCAATAATGGTTGGAAACGGAGTAGGAGCAAAATCTGGAATATTGTTTAAAACCGCATCATCTTTGGAGCAGGTTGGAAAAACCCAGATTGTTGCACTAGATAAAACTGGTACCATTACTACTGGAATTATGCAGGTTACAGACGTGATTCCTGTTACCAGTGAAAACGAAGAGAATCTGCTTGAAGTAGCAGCATCTCTTGAAGCAAAAAGTGAACACCCAATTTCAAAAGCAATCACCAGATATGCCTCAGAAAAATCAGTCAGACTTAAAGAAACCACAAATTTCGAAGTAGTTTCGGGCAATGGATTATCCGCTACCTATGAAAACAAAAAGATTTTCGGAGGAAACGGAGCCTATATTTCAGAATGTACCGGAAAGATTCCTTCTGAAGTAAACGCCAAGCTTTCTGAACTGTCTGCTGAAGGAAAAACTCCGGTTTTATTTGCTCAGGAAAACTCTATTTTAGGAATTATTGCAGTTGCAGATAAAATTAAAGAAGATTCTGCAGAAGCAATCTCTCAGCTTAAAAACATGGGTATTCATGTGGTTATGCTTACAGGAGATAATCAGATTACCGCAAAAGCTATTGCTGATAAAGCAGGAGTACAGGAAGTTATAGCCGGAGTAAAACCAGACGAAAAAGAAGCTGTAATTCGAAAACTGATGGAAAGTGGTAAAGTTACAATGGTGGGAGACGGTATTAATGATGCCCCAGCCCTTACCCGTGCAGATACAGGAATTGCAATCGGTGCAGGAACAGACATTGCCATTGATGCAGCAGATGTTGTTTTAATGAAAAACACTGTACTGGATGTTGCGGCAGCAATTAGAGTTAGTCGTGCCACAATCAAAAACATTCATGAAAATCTGTTTTGGGCCTTCATTTACAATACAATCGGCATTCCTTTAGCAGCTGGATGCTTTATAAAAGCTTTTGGATGGACACTGAATCCAATGTTCGGTGCTGCAGCAATGGGGCTTTCCAGTTTCTGTGTAGTTTCAAATGCATTGCGATTAAATTTTGTAAAAATTTATAATTCCCACAAAGATAAATCAGTCAAGTATCCCGTAAAAGAAAATCTTTTTAAGGATGAAAATATAAATTCAGCAAAGGAGAATATTCAAATGAAAATTACAGTAAAAGGTATGATGTGTGCTCATTGTGAAGCTCACGTTAAGAAGGCACTTGAAGCAATCGAGGGAATAGAAAGCGCAGTTGCTTCTCACGAAGAAAATCTTGTAACAATCACTACATCAAAACCTGTAGATGAAGCACTTATTAAAGCTGCTGTTGTTGACGCAGGTTATGAATACGAAGGTATTATTGCGTAAAACAAAAAAAGGAATAATCGTCTTACAAGTTGTAGTTGTTGTTGCGATTATTCCTTTTAGTCAATTCTCTTTAAAAATCTAACATCACACTCCCCAATTTCAAAATTCTTTAATTCTTCTGCTGAATAGATTCTATGGGAAAACATATCTTCATATTTTGAAAAATCAGAATTAAGTTGAATTTTTGAAGCTTCAAAGTCACTGTTGCATACTACAAGTACTTTTTCGTTTTTGTAATTTCTGCTGAATACAAACTGGTTGTTAGAAACAATTTCTTCTGAATAATTACCCAATTTCAACGCATTAGAATTTTTTCTGAGTTCTGCAAAACTTCTGATTGCCTGAGGTAAGAATGAAAAATCTTCATCAGGTTTTGCAAAGTCTGGAACTTGTGCAAAAGGTGGAAGACTTGGACGAAGTTCAAAATCATCCCACTGCCCTCTTTTTCCTTTTAAGGCGAATTCACTTCCGTAGTAAATCGAAGGAATGCCTGGAATTGCAAAAAGTAATGCATAAATCATATAAAGATGTTTTCGTGGATTTTTTATAACAGAAGCAACTCTATTTACATCGTGATTATCAAGAAAATTGTAAAGAGGAGCATATTTATATAAACCGTCTTTTCCAAATTCACGATTCAGATTAAAAGAAAGCTCGTAAAAATTGAAATTATCTACAGAAGAAAAAAGTGCTGAATAAATCTGATAATTCGTTACAGAATCGATTTTTTTGGAATTGCACCAATTGTTGTAATCGCCATGAACAACTTCGCCCATAAGCCAGAAATCATTTTTTAACAAACGGCAAAAAGAACCAAGCTTTTCAAGAAATTTTCCATCAATAACGTCAGCTGCGTCAAGGCGTAGCCCGTCAATTTTAAACTCTTCAATCCAGAACTTTACCGCTCCAAAAATGTGATTCTGAACATTCTCATTCAAAAGATTCAGTTTAACCAAATCCTTGCAACCAGCCCACCCGTCATAATCGAAACAGTCACCATAATTGCTCTGACGGTCAAAGTTTAGATTCAAATACCAGTCTTTGTATTGAGAATTTCTTCCATTCTTCTGAATCTCTTTAAATGCAAAAAATTCCCGTCCTGTGTGATTAAAAACACCATCAAGAACAATAGAAAATCCTTTTTCATGTGCAATTTTACAAAAATCCTTGAACTTCTGATTATTTCCAAGCCGCCTGTCAATGTAATAATAATCCAAAGTGTCATAACCATGCCTACTCGATTCAAAAATCGGTCCAAAATAAATTGCATTACACCCAAGATTCTTGATTCTGTCTAAATCTGATGCAAAAACTTCAAAAAAATTCCCAGCTGCTTGATGAAAATCATTTTCTTTAGGACAATTTCCAAGCCCTAACGGATAAACGTGATAAAAAATTTTATCAGCAAAAATATTTTTTTCAAAAAATTCCATTCTGTCCTCGCTAATTTGCCATTCCATAAACCTGACTGTGAATTATCTGGTAAACAATTTCCTCGGAATATTTTAAACTACCCTTTGATACAAGAATCGCAGTGGAAACCACATTGTTATGAAAAAGTTTTGAATAAAGAATATCTTTTCCACGCATATTTCCAAACTCGTTGCAGGAAGCAAAGAAGAAATCATCAAAGCATTTCTGAATTTTTGAAATCATTTGGGAATAAATATTTCTCTGCTCACTGTTTTCGGGACTGTTCAAAAGCGTACAATGTAAATCGAAAAAAGCCGTGTTTTTCACAGCAAAATTGATTTCCGCCTTCAAAACATCAGTAAGTCCCTTTATAAAATCATGATTATATGTAAGTGCTGATTGTATTCTTGAAAACAGTTCCTCTCCTATCGTGTTTGCTATGTATTCAAGAACTCCAGCCTTACTTTTAAAATAATAATAAAGCGTTGGTTTTGTAATTCCAGATACATCACAAAGTTCCTGAACGCCAACAGCTTCATAACCTTTCTGAGAAAATAGTCTTATTGCATTTTCTATAATCAATTCTTTCTTTTCCATAGCCTATACCGATTGGTATATAATATACCGAATGGTATAAAAAAATCAAGCAATGGTTTATTACAATATGTAAAAGGTTAAAATATACAAATTTAGTTTTCATGTTATAATAAACAAGGTAATCTTAAATTGAGAGAGTGTATGGTTATCCCATTTTATTCATTATTTGCTGTTTTAAGCGTTATCATCCTTTTTCTGTATTATGTAAATACAATAAAGCTTAAGAAAGCAGACAAAAAACCAATTACCTCATTCAGAATATTTATCATCTGGAACATAATCTTTGCAATTCAAGATGGAATATGGGGACTGTGTGATAACGGCACCATTAAAAGTCATTTTGCTTTTTTTATTTCCTCAACTTTGTTTCATATTTCAACAGTTATTTCTACAAATATGTGGATTTATTATGTCCTCAGTGTTATTGACGATGTAATTAAACACAAGAAATTACTAAAATGGATGGGATATTTTCTTATAATCATTCAGACTGTTCTTCTAATCACAAATTTCTTTAGTCCAACAATCTTTTATATTTCTGAAGAAGGAAAATACGTTACTTCATTTCTCCGACCTCTGGCTTTTTACAATCAGTATTTTATTTATGTTGTTATTGCTCTATCCACTATATTTAAATTGATTAAAGGTAATCAAAACAAAAAGCTGCACTATCAGATTCTGCTGATTTTTACTGCCACACCTGTTTTATTTGGGGCATTACAGATGAAATATCCTGATGCACCATTCTATACAATCGGATATTTAATCAGCTGTACAATCATTTACAGTTTTGTAGTTTCCGGAGAGCAGATTCTATTTTTGAAACAATATATTTCTGAACAAGAGAAACAATATAAGAGCTATTACAATCAGAGTCAAAAAGAAATCACCGAAAATATTGAGATTTTATACTCTATGGCAGATGTATATTACAGCATGCATCTTATTGATTTAGAAAAGAACACCATCGTGCAATATAGTGCAAAAAATGAAGTCAAAGAAATTATAAACAACTTCTCAAACGCCTCTGAAATGATGAAACGGGTTATAACAGAAACTATTTCAGACAGCTGTAAAGATGCAATTTTGGAATTTACCGACCTTACAACTCTACCAGAACGCATGAAAAATATTACAATCTTGGATGCAGAATTTATAGGGACTAGAATCGGTTGGTTTGTTGCCCAGTTTATAACCATTGATAAGGACGAGGAAAACAGGCCTAAAAGAGTTATTTTTACAACTCGCAGCATTGATGAAGAAAAAAAGAAAGAACAGCACTTAATCTATGCATCTAATACAGATGAAATGACTGGCCTTTATAACAGAAGAGCTTATGAAAATGCCATCGCAGAATTTAATAATACTGGTTTTGATGAAAATTTAGTCTATATCTCAATAGATTTGAACGAACTTAAAATAGTAAATGATACATTAGGTCATGAAGCTGGTGATGAAGTGATTATTGGAGCATGTCAGTGCATGAAGAAATGTCTGGAACCTTATGGACGTTTATACAGAATTGGTGGCGACGAGTTTGCTGCTATTCTATCTGCAAATGCACTTCAAGTAGAAATGATAAAATCTGATTTAGAATCTACCGTAGCCGAATGGAAAGGCAAGATTGTAGAAAACCTAACAATAGCCTGTGGTTACGTTTACGGCCCTGAAACAATAAATTTAACATTACACGAAATTGCAGTGCTCGCAGACAAACGAATGTACGAAGCAAAATCATTACATTACAGAAAAAGTGGTCTGGACCGCAGAGGTCAGAAAGATGCTCATATTGCATTATATTCTTTGTATACAAAAATACTAAAAATCAATATCTCTGAGGATTCTTATCAGATTATCAACATAAATGAAGCTGAACTCTCTTCAAACAACACATCTCATGAAAAAATTTCTGAATGGCTAACTACTTTTGGAACCTCAGGAAACGTTCATCCTGATGATCTGCAGAATTATCTGGAAAAAACAAAATTAGAAAATATCAGCAAATATTTTAAAGAGAATAAAAATTCATTATGCATCTTCTACAGAAGAAAACTCAAAGAAGAATATAAGCAGTTTATGATGGAAATAATACCGGCCAATGACTATGAAGATAACAATCAAAATTTGTTCTTATATGTAAAGAACATCAATGGCTAATTAATTAAAACTATATGAAGTTTTTTTGGAAAAATATCCTGAATCATATAACCCCGCTTATATTGCTTAAGATAATTTACATTTTTTCCAATGGTGCCTTAAAACTCATTTTTCTTGGAGTAGCAACATTTTCGAATTTCACTGTATACACATGTTTTGTTTCATCAATTTCAAGAATCTGTCCTACACCTAATATATTATGAAAAACCTTATCACCAATTGACAGACCTGTAAGCTTAGAAAGCTTTTCCAGTTTTGCTTCCGAGGCCTCAATCTCAACCATGGATTTTTTTATAAGATGTTCTGGCAGTTCTACTGCATAATTCAAAAGTTTGCTGTCTACATCAAAAATAAATCTGGATGGAAATCTGAATCCAAAGCCCTGAACTGTTCCTTCTGCCTCTGTTAAGTAAAGTTTGTCCATTGCACGGGTATAAGCCACAAAACCTAAACGACGTTCTTCTTCCATTGCTGCAGGAGAATCAACTTTTTTGCTTGGAAACATATTTTCGTTCATTCCAGCTATAAAAACAACTGGAAATTCCAGCCCTTTTGCAGTGTGAATTGTCATAAGACGAATTGCATCCTTTACAGTACCCAAGTCAGAATTTGTATACATTGCCGCATGAGCAAGATAATTTTCCAAAGTACATTCTTCTCCACAGGAGGTTTCGTACTCGTAGATTGACTGTTTAAGCTCTGCCAGATTATCCAACCGTTCCTGTCCACCTTCAGTTCGCAAAGAAAGTTCATATCCAGATTCATTCATAATAGAACTGAAAATTTCCGAAATCTGCATTTTTGAATAGCTTTGGGCATATTTTTCTATCAGGCCTATAAAATCCTTTGCTTTTGTATTGGCAAAAAGTTCATCTTCCACATTCAGTTTAAGAGCTTCATACAAGCTGCCACCATTCTTCTCTACATATTCTTTCAGGAACTTGATTCTACGCTCACCCACATTTCTTTTTGGCACATTCACAATCCTTAAAAAAGATAAATCATCCTTGTAAGCAATCATTCTTAAATAGGAAAGAGAATCTTTTATTTCCATACGGTCAAAAAAAGGCATGCCACTGAACAGTGTATAATTGATTTTTCGCTGCTGGAAAATCTCTTCAATTGTGCGGCTGATGTAATGGGCACGATACATTACCACAATATTGCTGGCAGGAACACCAGATTCCAGAAGCTTTTGAATTTCATCTGCAATATAGCCAGCCTCTTCTTCAGCTGACTTTGCGTGATAGTAAATTGGAATTTCACCTGAACCTCGAACTGCCTCTAAATCTTTTTTTATTCTCGCCTTATTCTTAGAAACAAGAGAATTAGCCACTGCAATGATTTCTGGTGTAGAACGATAGTTCTTATTCATCATGATTGTCTGAACGTCCGGGAAGTTCTTATCAAAATCCAGCAAATAACGGACATCTGCACCACGCCAAGTATAAATTGTCTGGTCCGGGTCTCCCACAATGAACAGGTTTTTGTGATAATCACACAGAACCTTCATCAGTTCATACTGAATAAAATCAATATCCTGAAACTCATCAATCATTATGTATTCCAGTCGTTCCTGCCATTTCTGACGAATATCAGCATTTTCCTGAAAGATATACAAAACAAACTTTAGCAAATCATTGTAATCAAGCCCAAAACATTTCTTTTCCTGATATAGATAACCATAAAAAATAATATCTTCAGGTTTTTTGGCATTCAGATATTTCTGATGAATTTCATCCAGCGTCATGCAAATAAGATCTTCATAATACTCAGGATCTTTGAAAAGCTTGCGGATTTCTATCATGTCCCGGGCATTAGAAAAAGTCATCTGACGTAAAGTTAGCCCACGCTCTTCATAAATAATCTGGAGCATGGAATCTATATCAGAATTATCAAGTACAAGAAAGCTTTTAGGATACTGAACTGCGTTGGAATCTTCCTGCAGAACACTTACACAAAATCCGTGAAAGGTTGAAATGTAGCCGGTATCATTGTCGCCAGTAAGCTTACGGATACGGTTACGCATTTCATTTGCTGCTTTATTTGTAAAAGTAACACAGAGAATATTAGAAGGGAGAACACCTATTTCGTTTACAAGATATGCAAATCTATGTGTAAGTGCCCGTGTTTTTCCAGAACCTGCACCGGCAATTACCCTTACAAAACCTTCTGTAGTAGTAACTGCCAGTTTTTGTTCTTCATTTAGAACTGTCTCTTCTTCATTGTGATATTCACTCAACATATTAATAGTGATTATATAATATCACAATGCTTTAGGCAATTTCCTTTATTCTAGAATTTAAATACAATTCCTACTGCAGCTCCCACAACGAACCACAAGAAAGGATGAATCTTCTTCAATTTTTTTATCTGCAGCAAGGCAAGAATTATCAGGGCAAAAATTCCACTCTGCCAGATTGGCTGAATATCACCGCCAAGCAAATCAAAAGCAGTAAACAATGTAACTCGCCATATTCCAAGAACAGCTACCGCAATAATTGCTGCAACCGCAGGACGAATTCCGGAGAATGCAGCCTGAACAAATCTATTTGAATTGAAGCGTGTAAAGAAAGCTGCAATAATACAGATGATGATTACACTAGGAGTAACAAGCCCAAGTGTCGAAATAATACCACCTAAAGGACCCAAAACCTGATATCCAACATAAGTAGACATATTTATTCCCAAAGGACCTGGTGTAGATTCACTAACGGCAATCATATTTGTAAGCTCTTCCATTGTGAACCAGCCGAACTTATCAGAAAGCTCCATAAGATATGGTAAAGTAGCAGGACCACCACCTACGGCAAAAAGTCCAACCTTAAAAAATTCCCAGAAAACCCTCAATGCAAGAGAAAAATTATTCATTTGTTCCCTCCTTCTTCTGTTTCTTAGATTTTACCAAATCAATAATGATGCCTGTAGAAGCAGCCATTAAAACCAAAATGATTGTTGGTAATTTTGTAAAGAATGCCAGCAGCAAAATGGCAATTGCAATAAGCCATGTTGTAAGATTTTTAAGGCTTTTCTTTCCAAGATTAATTACAGTGTTCATCAAAAGCGCACAAACAACACCTCGAACACCCATCATCGCATGAATAAACCATTTATTATCCATAAATTCCCGCAGGAAGTTAGCAATAATACTGATTACGATAATCGAAGGAGAAATCATTCCCAATGTAGAAAAAATGCCACCCGCAATTCCTGCCTTTTTATAACCAACAAAGGTTGCAGTATTTACCGCAATAATTCCAGGTGTACACTGACCGATTGCATAACAATCCAGAAGCTCTTCTTCGGAAATCCAGTTACGTTTTTCAATAAGCTCACGTTCCAGCATAGGAAGCATGGTTAATCCACCACCAAAAGTAAGTCCACCAATCTTAAAAAAAGACCAGTACAATTCAAATAAAAGTTTAAGTTTACCCATTTGAATACATTATATAGTTTTTTTTCTCTACAAAATAGTGATTTAGGTATAAAATAGTAAAGAAAGCTCAGTTACTTTCAGAATCTTTGGGAACACTTTCTGATTCAGTAAATACAGAAGTTGCCGTGACATTGCAAATTATTGCCATGAACGCTGCAATCGAAGCTGCACACGCTGGTGATGCGGGTAAAGGCTTTGCCGTTGTAGCAGACGAAATCCTTAGCCATTCATTAAACTCAATTGGAAAACGGATTGCTCCTTTTAATCCATATGCCTGATAAGTTATACAATTACAAGGCCTTTTTTCATTTCAGATTTTCCTTTAATTTTGAAATATATTCTTCTTCGCAAATAGGTTTAGAATAGAAGTATCCTTGAATAATATCACAACCTATATCTCTTAGGAAATCTGCCTGAGATTCAGTTTCTACGCCTTCTGCAATAATTGACATGCTCAATTTTGAACTCATATCAACAACAGATGCCAGAATTGTCTTACATCTTTCATTTACTTTTTCATTAGACATAAATTTCATGTCTAGTTTGATAATATCAAAATTTATATCTTTCAGGACGTTTAAAGAAGAATAGCCCGAACCAAAGTCATCCATTTCTACAACATATCCATAAGACTGTAGTTTTCGCACAATAGAATTAATATATTCACTACCCTCTACAACAGCGGACTCTGTAATTTCAATTCTGATTTTATCTACAGGAACATTATAGCGACTTCTAATTTCTTCTATATTATCAATAAAATTTGGCTGCACTACATCAAAACGAGAAAAATTTGTAGAAACAGGCACCAGTGGAATTCCCTGATTCATACATTTTCTAAGAAAGGCACACGCCTGTTCAAAAACATATATATCAAGGTCTGTAATAAAATTATTTTTTTCAAAAATAGGGATAAAAGAACTTGGCGGTATCATTCCCACTTTCGGATGAATCCAGCGGACAAGTGCTTCTGCACCTGTAATTCGTTTTGTCAAATGACTGACTTGTGGCTGAAAATACAATACGAACTGATTAGAATCCAAAGCATCAACCATACCGGCAGTAACACCCTGTTCATTTACCAAAGATACAGCAAGATCATCAGTATAATAATTAAAAATCTTTGAATAATTTCCTTTAACTACAGCCTGTGCCATATTTGCTCTATCAATTTTTAAAGAAGCAGACATTTGTTCTTCAGGTCTGTTTATATAGATACCAACATTACACAGAACATTGAAACCTTCATAAGAACTGATTTCTTTTATTAAAGATTCAATAAAAAGTTCTACATAAACTTTATCTGTAAGCAAAATTACAGCAAAACGGTCTCCAGAAATTCTTGTTGCAAAACCATTATTTCCTAAGAGTCTTACAAGAACCTCTGCTATATGAATAAGAAGAAGATCACCTCCAGCCTGTCCGAAAAAATTATTTATTGCTTTAAAATGGCAGATATCAAAATACAAAACCGCATAAGGTTCTGTAATTTTGTCCATTGTATTATTAAACACTGTTTTTGTATAAAGACCAGTAAGTTCATCAAAACGAGAAAGCTTCAACAAATGCTGAGTATATTTAACTGAATCTGAAATATTTGTAAATGAAACAATAATTTGTTTTCTTGGAATAGACAGGATAAAGTCCATTCTGTACCAGGCCAATTCATCAGTACGATTTCTAAGATAAATTTCCTCCGACGCTGCAGCCTGCTGTTCAGATTTTACTATTTTATCTATAGCTTTTTGAAACTTAATTGAAAGTTCTGGCGAAAGACGGCCCATCTGTAAAAGTTCATCATAAAAAACTTCTTTTGAAAATTCACGATTTTCAATTGGAAACATCTGAGAAAAACTTTCAGAAACCGTATACAATTCATTTTCCACATCATATGTAATGATGAATTTTGAATCGCTTGAATGAGCATTATATTCACGCATAAATAAATTTTACCTAAAAATTGAACACCGCAGGAAGTTTCAACTTCCGAGGATGTGAA
>JAEDFX010000120.1 GCA_016297805.1 Treponema sp.
GATGCTGAAATCGAAAAGATGGTAAAAGATGCAGAAGCAAATGCTGCTGCAGATAAAGCAAAACGTGAAAGTGTTGATGCTAAAAATGAAGCAGACAGCTTGATTTATGCAACAGAAAAATCAATTAAAGACCTTGGAGACAAGATTGACGGTGCTGAAAAGCAGAAAGTAGAAGATGCAATTGCAGCTTTGAAACAGGCTCTTCAGTCAGACAATGTTGAAGAAATCAAGGCTAAAACAGAAGCTTTGAAACAGTCTTCTTACAAGATTGCAGAAGAACTTTACAAACAGCAGGGTGCTGCAGGTGCACAGCCAGGAGCTGATGGTGCCGCTGGTGCTGGTCCAGATATGGGTGGTGATGCTGGTGCAGACGCAGGTGCTTCTTCAGGAGCTTCAGGATTCAACAAAGGTTCAGCAGATGATGTTGAATACGAAGTTAAGGATGAGAAATAGCTAAAATCGAAGAACCGTTAAAAAACAAGCCGACAGGGTTGTTTTAGGTTCATCGAAAGAAAGCTAGGGACGAGATTTATCGAGTCTAGCTAAAATCGAAGAACCGTTAAAAAACAAGCCGACAGGGTTGTTTTAGGTTCATCGAGCGCTTTCCAATCAGTGTGTAGTATTCCTATGTTGGAATTATTTATTTGACCCTATCTGATTGTAGATAGGGTCGATTTTTTGTATACTTAAAAAAAATTTTTTTGGAATTATTATTATGGCAAAACGTGATTATTACGAAGTATTAGGTGTTGAAAAATCAGCTGATCAGGATGCAATTAAAAAGGCATACCGTAAGCTGGCAGTAAAATATCATCCAGATAGAAATCCAGGAGATAAAGAAGCAGAAGAAAAATTCCGCGAAGCAACAGAAGCTTATGAAATTCTTTCTGATGAAGAAAAACGTCCTATTTACGACCAGTATGGTTTTGCCGGTCTTGAGGGAATGGGACAGGGTAGCGGTGGTGGTACCGGCTATTCACATGCATTCCATGACTTCAGTGATTTGTTCGGTGGAGCTGGAGGCGGTTTCTCTGATATTTTTGATAGTATTTTTGGTGGCGGCTTTGGCGGTGGTTCTTCCCGTGGAAGAAGTGGTCCAGCTTCCGGTTCCAGCTTGAGATACGATCTTCATATTCTGTTTAAAGATGCCGTATACGGTACTACTGCAGATATTCATTTTAAGCACAACGAAGCTTGTGAAGCTTGTAAAGGAACTGGTGGTGCTGCTGGTTCTTCCAGAAAAACTTGTCCAACCTGTAACGGTATGGGACAGGTTCGTCAGGGAAACGGCTTCTTTACTATTCAGCAGGCTTGTCCAAAATGTGGTGGAAAAGGTACAACAATTGATAAGCCTTGTTCATCATGCCGTGGCACAGGTCTTCAGGAAAAATCTAAACAGATGTCTCTTAAGATTCCAGCTGGTGTAGAAAATGGAAAACGAATTGTAATCCGTGGAATGGGAGATGCAGGAGAAAATGGCGGACCTGCAGGTGATTTGGTTGTAGTATTGCATGTAGAATCTCATCCATTCTTTGAGCGTGATGGTTCAGATTTGTACTGTGCTGTTCCAATTACAATGGCACAGGCTGCTCTTGGTTGTGAAGTTACAATTACATCTCTTGATGGAAAAAAAGTTACAATTAAAGTTCCTGATGGAACTCAGAATGGCAAGCTTTTACGTATTAAGGGAGAAGGGGTACCTCTTTCAGGTTCTTCCAGAAAAGGTGATCTGTATGTAAAAATTATGGTACAGATTCCAAATCATCTTTCTTCTAAGCAGAAGGATTTGCTTAAACAGTATCTTGAATTGGAAAATCCACCTAAAGAACCACAACTTATGAATCTTTCAAAATTAGGTGACTAAAAAGCCTGAACTAATATAAAAGACTGTCTGAAAGAGAAATCGGACAGTCTTTTTTTATGGATTTAAACTTTTTCCGCATTTATGCCGATTATATGTTAGAATAGTAATAGTATGTTTAAATACATGTTTAGAGGTTATAATGTATAAGACACGTAAAAGAATTGTATTAGTCGGAATGAATATTTTTTCAATTTTGTTTTTTGTTGGAATTACTTTATTCCTGTTACCAGAAAAAACAACTGCTTCACATTCAACCGTTTCTTTCGTAGTAACTGTTATGGTGTTCCTTATTGCAATATTCTGGGGAAACCGAATGCGTATGATATTAATGAATAAGGTACGAAAGGACACTCTTGAGTCTGGCGAAACTGTAATCATTAATGAATTTATTGATAAATTACGTTTCTGCTACAGCCTTGATGACTTTTACCTTGTAATTGGTGATGTTCTTGAAAAAAAAGGTGACTGTTCTGTTCTATTCGTTGACCGTTATAAAAACTATATTCTGTATAACAGTCCAAACCGAACCTCTACTTCTGATTCAGTAAGAACAAAACTGGATCAGAACTTTACAGATTCTTGGCAGGATGGTTTCTACTTCTTTGATCATCATATTGGTGTAACTTCAAAATATAAAAAAGCTCGTGGTTTCTTTATGTGTTTTGAAGGACAGCATCTTTATGTATTCTGCCGTTATACAAAACTATTCGACGTGGCAGTTTATGATCGTCTTTTTGAGGAATATAAACGATTTATTTCACGTACACGTACAATTTCAACATTGTCTGAAATTTCTGCTACTACAAAGGAATGGGAACAGCTTGCTGTTACACAGCAATCCTTCTTGCCTCAGAAAATTCCTAATATAAATAAACTTAAGATTGCAACATACTACCGACCATTGGTAAACGTATCAGGAGACTATTTCTCTATTCTTCCTATTGATGCTTCTAAAACACTTCTTATGTTAGGGGACGTATCAGGTAAAGGTCTTCCAGCTGCCCTAATCATGGGTTTGGTAATGAATACTGTAAAAATTATTGAAGATAAAGAGGATTTGGTAAGTGTAATCCGTGCTATTGATAAAGCTATTAAAGGAATGCACCTTCAGGATAAATATACTGTATTGTTCCTTGGAATCGTTGATACAGAAAAAATGAGAATTCGTTATATTAATGCTTCCATGTCCGATCCTATTATTCTTTCACCTTCACCAGATGGATATCGTATTAAACCACTTACATCTAATGCTTCCCTTGTTGGTATTCTTGATATGGGTGATGTTACTGTTGCTGAAAAACGATTGTTCCGTGGTGATACCATCCTTATGGCAACTGACGGTGTATCTGAAGTTATGGATGATGATGGTGTTGAACTTGGAGATACAGATATCTATAAGAAAACACTTATGGCTGGTGCTGCAAAATCTCCTCAGGAAATGGTTAATGATATTGTTGATTTGATTATGAAGTACAATGGCGATAAAAAACTTCATGATGACGTTACTATGATGATTGCAAAGGTAGGTTACTAGTATGATATTTTTAGTATTAAATATTGCAGTTACATTATTTCTGGTTTTCTTTACATACTTGCTTGATCACAAAATTAAAAGTGATAATCCTGGAATGAATTCTTTCTCAGTTTCTATTCTTCTTACAACAATTGAGAGTTTTATTTTCCTTTTTATTCTTTTAATGAAGAATTTCTGGTTTGATGCATTAACTTCTCAGGCAATGAAAATTATTTTTTCAATTGATGCAATTTTCTTTACAATGCTGAGCTTTGGTTTAATGAATCTGGGAAATAAGCCAATTCATCCATTTAGTAGAATTATTAAATATGCCTTGTACTTTTTAGGCATATACATAGTATATTTCCGATTTAATTCAGTTGATGTAACCTTTGATAAAGGAATTATTATTGCTTCAGAATATTTATTCACTGGTCAGGCAAGAAATGTTTTCCCATGGACCTGGTTTACATTATTCACTGCTTTGTATAGATATGCTATTCCAATCATTTGTTTCTTATTCCTTATGGTATTCCAGGAAGATAAGTCAACACAGCTGGAACGATATCAGTCTTTTGTAATTGCAGAAGCTTTCTGTTTGATGTGGATTGTTAATGCTACAATAAAATATATTTCGTATGCAAATCCGGCCTTCTCAATGCTGTTCCTTTATTCATATCTTTTCCTGTATGTTGTAATCTATACAGCACTTACTAAGACTTCTGTTCCTTCAGGCAAAGCTCTTTTGGTTAATTTATTTAAGACTGCTGCAACTTATATAATTCCTGCTTCTGTAGTTGGAGTTTTATGTTTGTTTATACAGCCAGTTGGAAATGTATTTACTCCAGGCTTTGTTGTATTATTTACTATTGCTTCTATCGTAATTATTATTGTTTCATTGTGGATTAGTACTTTGCTTTCAAACTCTTCAAGATTGTACTCTGCAGATTATGAAACTTCCCTTGAAAAAGATCTTGCTTCTGTTGATTACAAAGATGCAGAAATGGACCAGATTACAGCAAAGATGACAGATATCATAAAAAAGAACATAGAGTCTTCATCTATGACTGTATATATTCTTTCTGGTCAGAATGAGTTGAGTGTGGCTTATTCTTCAAATAACATGCAGAATAAAATCTCGCTTACTAACCCAATGTTTGATACCCTCTTGAATATTAATAAATCTATCGTACTTTCAAGTCAGATAGAAAAAGAACATGATCTTTCTGTTGTTCAAAATGAACTTAGTGAATTCTTTAAAGTGACAAAATCTGATGCTTTGTTCATTTTGAATGAAGGTCATAATATCTTTGGTATTATTACTTTAGGTAGAAAGATTTCTGGTGATGAATATAAAGATTACGACTATAACGTATTTGTAAAACTGTACTCATACTTCTTCGTATTTGGATATTATATGCGTAATATTTCAAATAAGGATGTTATTTCTGTTGTAAATCGAGAAATTAAGATGTCTTCACAGATCATTACTTCTATTCAGGAAAATATTGATCAGGTAAAGAATCAAAAGATTGATATTGGTTATATGATGGTTCCTGCCCATAACATTGGTGGTGAATTTATTGATATGATTCGTCTTACCGATACACGTCACTTGTTTGTAGTAGGTGACTTGTCTGGAAAGGGGATTGCGGCTTCCATGAACATGGTCATCCTAAAGTCTATTATTCGTACTTATCTTGCTGAAGTTCATGACTTTAAAGAGCTGGTCGTAAAAATCAATTCTTTCATTCGTGATTCGTTGCAGAAAGGAACTATCTTTGCAGGGTTATTTGCTCTTGTTGATTTTGAAAAAGATACAATGTATTACATCAACTGTGGTATTCCTGCATTGATGGCCTATACTCAGGTTTATAACAACGTAATTGAAATTCAGGGTTCTGGACATATTCTTGGATTCGTAAAAGATATTTCTCCTTATATTTCTGTAAAGAGTACAAAACTTAATCGTGGAGATACTATTCTTGCATGTACAGACGGTTTGATTCAGTCTCACTCCCTTCGTGGTGAACAGTTTGGTAAGGAACGTGTACAACAGGCCATACTTGATAATGTAACATATCCTGCACAGCGTATGGCTCAGTTTACATTTGATGGACTTCTTAAGTTTATGTCTAAGGAAATGGAAGACGACGTTTCTATTCTTGTATTGAAATATGAAGGACTTCCTGAAGAAGAAAAAACCGATGAGAAGTCTGAAGAAACTGCTGATACACAGACTCAGGAAGTGGTGGCAGAAACTGTTGATTCTCCAATGGAAGCTGTTGAATCTGAGTCTGAGATTCCAGAAGAGGTTGAAACAACTGGTCCAGTAGAAGCTGAGGTTGCGTCAGAAGAGGCTCCTGTTGAAGAAGAAAAGAAATCTGAACCTCTTTCAATGGATGATGATATGGGATTGCCAGAAGGATTTGAAATGCCTGATTTGAGTGATTTGGATGCAATGATGAAGGAGGCTGGATTATAATATGGAACAGTTAAATATTGTTGAAAAAGACGGTGCTAACTATCATCTTTATGAATTAATTGGTGCTTTGAATGCCTATACTCTTGGTGAATTTGAGTCAACTTTGTATGATGCTGTAAAAAAGAATAATATTGTTCTTGATATGTCAAAGCTTATTGAATTGGATCCATCAGGAATCGGTGTTTTAATGGCTGCATTTAATGACAGTGAAGAAATAGGCACAAAGTTATATTTTATGTCTATTTCCAATGAAGCAGAAAAAGCAATTGCAGCAACAGGATTTAAATCATTATTTAATATGATAAACTCTGTTACAGAGGTAAACTAAAAAAACAATCGAGGATTGTTTTTTTAGTGCGTCAAATAGA
>JAEDFX010000121.1 GCA_016297805.1 Treponema sp.
CAATTTTCTAATTTTAAGTAAAACGTTATACTATCCTTGGGTAAAATCTTTTTATAAAGGGTATGTATGAAAAAAACAAAATTGATTAAGGCTGTTGCAGGATTTATTTCTACAGCAATGCTTTTGACAATGGTTTCTTGTGGCGGTGCTAAATACAATGACGGCACTTACAAAGGAACTGCTGCTGGTCGTAACGGAGACGTTGTGGTTTCTGTTACTGTAAATGGTGGAAAGATTGCTTCTGTTGATGTAGTTCAGCATGAAGAAACACCTGGTCTTTGCGAAGGTGCTATTGCAGAAGTTCCTGCAGCTATCGTAAAGAAGAATTCTACAAAAGTAGATGCTGTATCGGGTGCTACAATCACTTCTAAAGCTATTATGGCTGCTGCAGAAGCTGCTCTTGCTAATGCAGGTGGAAACGCTGGTTCAGGAAAAGCTGAAAAGCCACGCAAGAATGCAAAAGTTACATACAATGCTGGTACATATGAAGGTACTGGAATTGGTATGAACGGTCCTGTAACTTTGGAAGTTACTTTCTCTAAAGATGCAATCACAGACATTAAAGTAAAATCATCAAAAGAAACTGCTCACGTTGGTGATCCTGTTTTCCCAATTATGTTCAAAGACGCTATTGAAGCTAACGGTTCTGGAATTGATGCAGTTTCTGGTGCTACATTTACTTCTTTGGCTGTAAAAAATGCTTTGACAGATGCTGCTAAAAAAGCAGGTGCTACAAAAATTGAAGACTTCAAGAAAAATAAGGTTACTCATGTGGCTCAGAAACCAATTGATGAAACTTATGATGTTGTAATCGTTGGTGCTGGTGGTGCTGGTATGAGTGCTGCTGCTCAGGCTGCTCAGAATGGCGACACTGTTCTTGTTATTGAAAAGAACGTTGAAATTGGTGGTAATACAGTATGTTCAGGTGGACAGTATCAGTCGGTTATGCCTTACTTGGTATGGGATCCTGCTAATCCTGATGCTACTACTGGTGTTTATCCATATGATGGAAAGACATACAACAAAGTTATGTCTGCTAACGGAAACATCACAATCCTTAAAGAAATCCTTAACTGGAGCGAAAAACCATTTGATGGTTCTAATGCAAAGGATTGGTTCGTTGCTGGTGATATCGTAGATCTTTCTAAACATGGTGTTCACGCTGAGTATCTTGATTGTCTTAAAGAACTCAAGAAAGAAATTAAAGCTTACCTTGACTGGGCCCAGCCAAAATTGGACAGAGGTATTAACGAATCTAATATCACATTGTTCTCTACAATCAACCTTCACATTTTCCAGACATACTATGGTGGACTTCGTCCAAATGCTACATACACAGACTGGATGTATGGTGATTATGATTTAGTTAAACAGTTCATCGAAGACGGACAGGATTTGAAACCTTGGCTCGAAGCTCAGGGTGCTATGTTCGTTGAAGATCAGCAGCCAACTCTTATTGGTGCTTTGTGGCATCGTGAAAATCAGTTCATCGGTTTTGATGGTGACGGTGATGGAAAAGCTGAAGCTGGCGGACAGTGGGGTACATACTTCTTGCCACCTCGTAAAACATTGCTTGAAACTTCTGCTACTGCAAAAGATAACAAGATTATGCTCCGTACAGATGCAAAAGAACTTATTGTTGAAAATGGTCGTGTAACAGGTGTAAAGGCTGTTATGTTTGACGGTACACAGGTTACTGCTCATGCTAAAAAAGGTGTAATCATCGCTACTGGTGGCTATGCTGCTAACGTTTCTAAAGTACTTGAAACAAACGATTACTGGCAACAGGGTTATATTACAAAGAAGACACAGACAACTAACCGTTCTTCTTTGGATGGTTCTGGTATTGAAATGGCTGAAAAAGCTAATGCTGCTACAACTGGTATGTCATTCACACAGTTGATGCCAATTTCTTGGATTGACAATGGTCAGTTGGCATTCGGTGGTGGTAACTATGCTATCTACATTAACCCAACAACAGGTAAACGTTTCGTAAATGAAACATCTGAACGCGATGTTCTTTCTTTGGCTGAATTGAACAACGGTATTGAAAAGAACGGTTCAAAAGGTGTATTCATTGAAATTGCTAACTCAAATCAGGCTATTCCAGGACCTTACCCATATGGAACTCCAAAAACTCCAGAAACTTGGGAAGCTGATGTTGAATGGAGACAGTATACACGTACAGTTGATCAGTTTGCTGATTTGTTTGCTAAGCTTGGTCTTTCTCTTGATGCTGAAACAGTTATTAAAGAAATCAAAGAATACGATATGGCTCTTATGACTGGAAAAGAAATGTCTTTGGCAGTTCCAAAAACTGGTTGGACAGCTCTTATCGGAAATGCTGACAAGAAAGCTGACGGTTCATTCGACGTTAATTCTTACACATTAGACGGTGTAAAACTTAAGATTCGTATTATGGCTCCATCTACACACCATACAATGGGTGGTATTGCTGTAGATACAAAACGTCATGTACTTGATAACAGTGGTCACGTAATTCCTGGACTTTATGCTGCTGGTGAAGTTACTGGTGGTATTCATGGTGGTAACCGCCTTGGTGGTAACGCTATCGTTGAAATCTTCGTTTCAGGCCGTACAGCTGCTAACTCTATTAAACAGGATAACTAATTTTTGTCAGTTACTTTCTGACTGTTAGTATTTTATTATTATGTTTTAAATAAGCCGGTGGTATTGGAGAAATCTGATGCTGCCGGCTTTTTTTATGTTCTTTTTATGCTAGAATAAAATTATGAAACACATCTATATTGCTCGTCACGGATTAACAGACTGGAATATGGTTCCAAAGGTTCAGGGAATGACTGATATTCCATTAAACGAAGGTGGAATTAAGCAGGCTCACGAATTGGCAGAAAATATTAAAAAATCAGGTATTAAATTTGATAAAATTCTGTATTCGCCTTTAGCTCGTGCTGCAGAAACTGCAAGAATTGTGGCAGAAGAAAATAAGATTCCCATGCAGGTAGAACCTTGTCTTATAGAACAGAATTTTGGAAAATGGGAAGGCTGGGAATGTGTAAAAGGTGACCGTACTTTCCACGAAGCAAAACAGTGTTTTTTTGAAAAATATGAAACTGGCGAAAGCATGGCAAGACTAGCCCAGCGAATCTATAATCTTTTGGATGAATTAAAGCAAATGTCAGGAGATGAAACTTATCTTCTTGTAACTCACGGTGGCATTGCACGAATGATTCAATCTTATTTTTACGATATGACGAACGAAGAGTTTTCCAGCTTTCAGTTAGGAAATTGTGAAATTAGAGAATATGTTTTTTAGTGGGAAGGAGAGGAAATGCAGACTTTATTTACACTTGATATAAAAAATTATGATCCTAAATGGGAATATTCTAAACGTGATTCTGCCCGTGGGATAATCGTTTTTACAGAAGATGGTAGAAAAGCCAGTGTACCTTTTAAGCCGGATGATAAAATAGCCTTGGTTTATGCAAAAAACAGAGGATATTATAAATTTCCAGGTGGTGGAATACATTCTGATGAAAATAAGGCTGAAGCATTGGTGAGGGAAGTTTCTGAAGAAGTCGGACTTTCTGTTATTCCAGAAACGGTAAAGGAATTTGGAGTTGTACCTCGTTTTCAAAAATCTGCAAAATTTGACGGGGTTATTTTTGATCAGGAATCTTTTTATTATTTTTGTGATGTAGACAGTAAGGGGCATGGTCAGAATCTGGATGCTTACGAGGCTGAAGCGGGATTTGAACTGCAGGTTGTAACTATAAAAGAAGCATTGGAAAAAAATATGGGATTTACCAGCGATGATCCTTTTGAGCTTGCAATGATTGTTCGTGACACTAGTGTTCTGCAGCTTTTGTTGGGAAAGTCAGTTGAACCTTCTCGTGCTTTTGCAGAGTATGTTTTAAGTGAAAGTGCGGCTTTGAATCCTGGTCCATGGGAATTGCATAGTAAAGCCGTTGCAAGGGCGGCAGAAAAAATTGCAAAGGCAGTTGCCGAAAACGATGGCAGCATGAATCCAGATAAGGCCTATGTTTATGGTCTGCTTCATGATATTGGCCGACGTGCAGGTTATACTTACATGGCTCACGTTATAGATGGTTATGAATATCTTTCTAATATGGGATTTGAAAATGCTGCCCGAATCTGTTTAACTCATTCTTTTAATTTGCAGACTACAGAGGATTATATTGGTAAGATAGACATTTCTGAAGAAAGATTAGAGAAGGTTAAAAATCTTTTGACTTCTTATGAATATGATGATTATGACAGGCTTATTCAATTGCTAGATTCAACATGTGGGGCAGATGGAACACAAAATCTTGAGTTGCGTATGGGTGATGTAAAGACCCGTTACGGTTATTATCCACAGGGAAAATGGGATAAAAATTTTGAGCTTAAAGCGTACTTTGAAAAACTTATGGGTCGTGATTTTTATGAGGTTATAAAATAAATCAGCTTTTACGTTTTACTGCGGAAGTTGATAAAAAAGTGGTACACCGATGACTGACATCGGCGTATCTGCTAACTGTTATAAGTATTCAATGTTGCATGATAAATATTTTTATAATATATTAAAATTAGAAAGGTTTATGAGCTTAACGGATAATGTTTTTGATAAAAATTTTTCTTATGTTAATAAAATAACATTTAGAATTTTATTTTTTGCAAATATTACAACTATTGTTATTTTTATACTTACTTTATTACATGTTTTCTCTGTTGATTTAAGATATTGTTTATTTTTATTTGGATATTCCTGTGTTTGTACTATTGTAAGCAATCTTCTTCATCTTCTAAAAAAACGTAAGTATTTAACATCTATCTTTAATTTACTTGGTTTGGAAGGTTTTATAATTTTTGCTGGCTCTAATATTTATATTGGAATTTATATGACATTTGGTCTGATTCCTATTTTAGCGACTCTTTATTATAACAAGAGAATTACTATTGTAATTGATATTTGTAGTTATCTTTTGATGTTGCTGGCTCTTTATTTCAAATATTTAAATGGAGCCTCACTTTTTATCAATCTGGAAGGTAATACAGGTATTATGGCAACATATTTTCCTGTTGTAATGGGTTTTACAATTGAATATACGGTTATCTTTTTTGTTTCAATTTTGCTTACAAGTCGTAATTATAGTTTGCTCAATGATATGAATTCTACGTTGGATAAACTTCGTGATTCCAATGAGGAAATAAATACAAAAAATGTTCAGCTGGAAGATACTCAGCTTAAAATTATAGCTTTTGTTGCTGAATGTTTAGGCAGTCATGATTTGTTTACAGGCAATCATGTTATGCATACAAAAGAATATGTTACGATGATTTGTAATAAACTAAAAGAATTGGGGTTTTATACAGAAGAATTAACAGATGAAAATATTTCACTTTTTACTTCAGCTGCTTTTTTACATGATATTGGAAAAATCCATATTCCTGAAGGAATTCTTAATAAGATTGGTAAATTTACAGATGAAGAATTCGAAAGAATGAAAAGTCATCCAGCTGAAGGAAGAAGACTTCTGGAATTTTTACCAAAAATCGGTGATGGAAAATTTAATGTAATTGCAATTCAAATGGCTTTCTGTCATCACGAAAAGTGGAATGGAACAGGTTATCCTCAGAAAATTTCGGGATTTGATATTCCTTTGTGTGCAAGAATTATGGCTTGTGCAGATGTTCTTGATGCTTTAATCAGTAAACGTTTGTATAAAGAGCCAATGTCTATTGATGAGGCAATGAAAATTTTTGAAGAATCGAAAGGAACTCATTTTGAATCTTGTATTGCAGATGCTGTAATTGCTAGTAGAGAAGAAATACAAAAAATAGATGAGTATTTTAAGAAAAAAGAAACCGAAAGCAATGTTATAGAACAACAATGGTGGGCTTCTTATCACCAGAAGTTAGAAAATCACAATAATCGATAAATAAAAAAACTTGATTCTGGATTCTTTAATAAGTTGTAACTATTCACCACAAAAAATTTACAAAAAATCGACATTACCCACTGTTTAAAGAAATTCAAATGTGATAGAATTCTAAGCGGTGGGAAAAATGACAGATTCAGAAATAATTGAGTTGCTGCAAATGCAGTTGAAAACTCAGCAGCAGCAGAACGAATTTCTT
>JAEDFX010000122.1 GCA_016297805.1 Treponema sp.
AAGCTTCAACTTTAACATCTTCTGATGTGTTAGCAGATGTAGCAGTAGCAGGAGTAGTAGTTACTGTCTTTCTATAATCTGCATATGATACTGAATTTGAATCACCGAATGCATTATTATATTTTGTTCCGTACATATCGAAACGTCCTGAATAACCAGCAATGAGAACACCAAGGCTCTTTTCACCAAGAATTTCAGCAACAAGCTGAGCTGATGGGGCCAACTTCATTTCAAGTTTGTTCAGTTCTTTAGATGTAACTGTTGTTGGTCCAATTTTATCTTTTGGAGCAACTGTTTTTTCTGCAAAGCATTTTTCTTCATAAATACCAAACATGAATCCTACCGAAGGCTTCAAAGTTGCTTTTCCAACAGAGAAAGCAGTTCCAGCATTTACATATGGATAATAACCATTAATTTTTGCATAACCATTAGCATATGTTGTTACATCTGCTGGGTTTGCAACTGTATTTCCAGCTGCATCTTTTACAGTTGTTGCTGTATTTTCTACAGCATTGAAATTTTCATCATATGTTGCATCAACTTTTCTTGCATTCATATCAGCACCAAGTTTTACACCAAAGTTACCAAATCCAAGAAGAACTGCTGCATTGTTGATTTTTGCAGGAGCACTCCAGCGATTATTGTATAAACCTTCATTGATTTGTGCATTATTCCATTTAAAATCAGAATGCTGAAGAGAAGTTACATTATTAGCTTCCACATTCTTAGATGTTTCAGTTGTAGTTGTACCAAATACAACTCCAGAAGCATCTGTGTTCAATGTGATTACTTTTGTATCTGATGTCTGGTTAGCATCAACAAAAATATTACCATCATAGTGTGGAGCAACTACAACTGAACCCAATTTGAATGCAGCTGTCAAATCCAACATAGACGCATTAAAGTTTCCAGACAATAATACTTTGTCAAATTCAACACTTGTCCAGTCACCAACACTCATGATTTTGTCTGAATCACCACGAGTCAACCCATTTGTAGCTGCTGCAACTGGAGACTGAGCAAATGCTCCAGCAACCATAGCTGCCATCATAACGCTTCCAGCAAGTACTTTTTTAGAAGCCTTTACGTTTTTCTTCATACTTTTTTCTCCTTTTTGTATGAACTTTTATTATAGGATAGGACTGCTGTTCCAGAACGGCATACAGCCCAACTTCATAAAATAACGCAGGCTCTAGTTACAAGCACTACGTCTATTATCCAATTTTAAAGGGGGAAAGATTTAGAGACAAGTTAGAATAACTTTACTTTAAAACCCTCATTAGCATGTAATTTAATACAAATACAAAAATGTGTCAATTTCTATAAATTATTTACAAATATTTATAATATGGAAGAAAATGCATATTAAAGGAAAATTCTTATACTTTTTGAACGTTATACAACATATTTTGCCTTGACAACTTACAAAAGTGGAAATAATATTATAATTACTATGGATTTGAGAACAGTATTAACTACAGACACAGTAAACCTTCACTTGAAGGGAACTACTAAGGAAGAAATCGTTGATGAAATGCTTGACGTGCTTGTAAAAGCAGGAAAAGTATCAGATAAAGCAGCAGCACGCGAATGTGTTTTAGACCGTGAACGCAAAATGTCTACAGGTATGAAGCACGGTATTGCTATCCCACACGGAAAGACAGATACAGTAAAAGATTTAGTTGCTTGTATCGGCATTTCTGATAATCCGGTTGATTTTGATTCTTTGGATCAGGAACCATGCCGTATTTTCATTATGACATTAAGCCCAGTAAACAAAACTGGTCCACACCTTCAGTTCTTGGCAGAAGTAAGCTTGCTTTTCAAGAGCCCAGAAAAACGTCAGGAAATCCTCGATACTCAGGACAAAGCTGAAGTTATCCGTATTTTGACTGAATAGTTTTTATTATTATAGAACGTTAAAGCGGTGGTTTCGGCCACCGTTTATTTTTTTAAATGAGATTATTATGAAACTTGATCCTATTTTTACTGTAAAAGAAAATAAATTATACAAAATCGCTGATAATTCACAGGTAGATGCAGCAAGCCTTCGCAGAATAGAAATCCCATGGTCTACTGTAGAAATGGAAGATGAAATCTACAATGAAGAATTTTTAGCCGTATTACGAGACCAGCTTAAGCAAATGGAAACTGCAGGAACTTTTGCTATTCTTGTTCCTATTGTAGACAAACCACTTACAAATGATGAACAGACTGAATATTTTATCAACGCATACAATCACACAGCCCGTAGAGTAAAAGATTGCGAAAGCGTTGCAGGTTTTGAACTTCCTGTTGAACTAAAAGATACTGCTGCTTTCATTGAAAAACTTGCTATAAAACATGCTCAGTACGTTTATTTCAGCAAGGCAGAAAATGTTACAGATGGTTCGATTGTAAAGTATTAATTGTGATTGAATGCGAAAAACCGCAAAGTTTGCAATAAAAGTGTGAATTTTCGCTAAAATTCACACTTTTTCTCAGAAATTCACTTGTAAAATAATCTCGTTTGTGGCAATATTCATCTCGTGATGGAGAGAGACGAAGAGGTTATTTTTATGCAGAGTAAAACTCAGGCAAGTGTTTTTGCCAATTCATGTTTCTTTGCAACAACTCTAGCTGTTCTTTTACTTACATCTGCTTTGCTGGTTTACTTCCTCCTTCCCAGCAAGGCAGAAGAACCAGAACTCCCAGCTCCTATCACAATTGTAGATTTATCTGAAGAAACTGAAGAAGAACTTTCTGCTGCATTTCAAGATTATTTTGCAGAAGTCACACTTTCTAAGTTGACTGATGATACTGATGACGGACTTAAATTGTACCGCCAGCCATTATCTCGATCTGCAGTAGAATGGTTCTATTTTCAGATTACAGGTGATCGCAATGTAACACAGGCTATTTTGGTAGAAGCTGAAAAGAATGACATTTCGCTCTCTTTAGCATTTGCTTTAGCACATACAGAAAGTAACTATAACGCAAAGGCAACAAACAGAAATTCCAATTCTACTATCGATCGTGGCTTGTTCCAGTTAAACAGCAACACCTTCCCAGCTCTTTCTGAAGAAGATTTCTTTGATCCTTTTATTAGTTCAAAATATGGTATGTCACATCTTAAGTTCTGTTTAAGTTCTGCTGGCAATGAAGTTTCGGCTTTAGCTATGTATAATGCAGGAACAGGACGTGTTCGTTCAAACAAGACTCCACAGTCTACTTTGAACTATGTTGGAAAGATTATGTCTTACCAGAAAATGATTGATCAGCTGTTCAATGAACAGGTAGCGGCTTATTTTGAAAATCAGCTTTCTACTGGAATCACAGTTGCTTACAATCACTAATTAAATTGCCTCCTAATTTTTTAAGAAGGGCCGGTTTTTAGTTTTTTCCGGCCCTTCTTTTTTTTAACCCCAATAAAATCGCGGTACAGACATGTTTGGTACAGTCATGACTGACATCATTGTATTACTAAAACATTGATACAGTCATGTCAGTCATGGCTGTTGCATTTTTGGTTAAATAAATTTACAATTTATCGTTAAATTTTTAACAATAAATATGAAATTTAATTGAATTTACCACTTTTCTCTATATATTTAAGGTAATTTCAATAAATTCATATTGCTCCAACAATTTGAGGTTTTTATAATGACTGACAGGATTAGGTTACCTGATATAACAAAAAGGCGTATGGTTCAGCTGCTTCAATTATTAAAAGCATGGCCAAACGAAAAAATCACATCCATAGAAATCAGTCAGCTTACAGGCTGGAAAGATTCCTTAATAAGACATGATTTCTGGTTATTGGGAACCGAACTTAAAGGCGTTTCTAACGGATACCAAAAAGATGATTTATATAAAACAATCAGTTCTTTATTGGGAATTGAACCTTTACAGACTTTTCAAAACCAAAAAGAAAGCACTGATGCTTACGTAAATAACTTTACGGGTTCTGATTCGACTGAAAGGTTGTTGAAAAATATTTGCATTGTTGGCCTTGGTCGATTAGGAGCTTCCCTTCTGGACCAAGATTTAATTGATAGTTCATTCTTTCAAATAAAAGCCGGCTTTGATTCAAATGTTTATCGTGTAGAAATCCTACGTTCAACTTTTCCACTGTACCCTGCCAATGAAATGGATTGGGTTATAAAACGAGAGAAGATTGAATATGCAATTCTGACTGTTCAAGACAGTTCCGCACAGCAAATGTGCAATCGTCTTGTAAAGGCTGGAATTAAAGGAATTGTTAATATGACAAATGTTGTGTTGACTGTTCCTGAGGGCGTGAAAATAGAAAATCTTTCTATAGTAAACGCGTTGAAATTGGTAATTTAAGCACGGGGCGTTGCGGGGTGTCCCCGCAGAAGGGGTAGCGAGCAACGCAGTGTGAGCGAGGGGAAGACTTTCCCCTTCTTTTCTATATAGGAGAAAATAAATATGGCAAGAGTGTACAATTTTAGTGCTGGTCCTTCATGTCTTCCAGAGGAAGTATTGCAGGAATGTGCTGCAGAAATGATGGATTACAATGGAACTGGTCAGTCAGTTATGGAAATGAGCCACCGTTCAAAGGCTTATGAACCAATCATTCAGGATGCTGAAGCAATGGTTCGCAAATTGATGAATGTTCCAGATAACTACAAAGTTCTTTTTGTTCAGGGTGGTGGTTCAACTCAGTTCGCTATGGTTGCACAGAACCTTGGTATTAAAAATAAAAAAGCTGCTTACATCGAAACTGGTGTTTGGGCGAAGAAAGCAGCTGCAGAAGCTAAAAAACTTGGTATTGCAGTTGATGTAATTGCATCATCAAAAGATAAGAACTACTCTTACATCCCAAAAGTTGAAAAAGTTGAAGGTGACTACGATTATGTTTACATTTGTTTCAACAACACAATTATGGGAACTCACTATGAATACATTCCTGAAACAGGAAACATTCCATTGGTAGCAGATATTTCTTCTTGTGTACTTTCTGAACCACTTGATGTTTCTAAATTCGGACTTTTGTTCGCTGGTGCTCAGAAAAACCTGGCTCCTGCTGGTGTTACATTGGTAATTGTTCGGGAAGATTTGATTCCTGAAGTTGAAAACTGTCTCCCTGGCACACCAACAATGCTGGCTTACAAAACTCACGCTGATAACGATTCTATGTACAATACACCTCCATGTTACACAATCTACGTGCTTGGAAAAGTTCTTCACTGGATTGAAAAAAACGGTGGTGCTGAAGGAATGCTTAAACGCAACAAGGAAAAGGCTGATTACCTTTACAACTTCCTTGATTCAAGTGATTTCTACCGGGCAACAACAGAAGTTGGAAGCCGCTCTTTAATGAACGTTCCATTCTTAACAAAATACTCAGTTGCTGGTGCTACAGACGAAGCTGTTCTTGCAAAAGAAAAAGAAATCAACGACAAGTTCTGTAAAGAAGCTGCAGCAGCTGGTTTTGTAAACCTTAAAGGTCACCGCTTAGTTGGTGGTATGCGCGCTTCTATCTACAATGCAATGTCTATCGAAGGCGTTAAGGCTTTGGTAGAATTTATGAAGAAATTCGCTACTGAAAATTAATTAAGAATTGTGAATTAAGAATTAAGAATTGCTAAAAAAATAATTCTTAATTCTGCATTCTTAATTCTTAATTCCCTAGAGGTATATTATGTATAAAATTCAAACCCTTAATAAAATTGCTGCTTGTGGTCTTAATCAGTTGGACCGCGACAATTATGAAATTGCTTCTGAAATCAACAATCCAGATGCAATCTTGGTTCGTTCTGCAGATATGCACGAAATGTCTCTTTCTGATAATATAAAGGCTGTTGCTCGTGCAGGTGCTGGTACAAACAATATCCCAATTCCTGAGCTTACAGAAAAAGGTGTTGTAGTATTCAATACTCCTGGAGCAAATGCTAACGCCGTAAAAGAATTAGTTATGCTGGCGCTTCTCGTTTCAAGTCGTCCTTTACTTGATGCAAACAAATGGGCAAACGGTCTTGCTGGAAAAGGTGACGAAATTCCTGATTTGGCAGAAAAAGGAAAATCACAGTTTGTAGGACCAGAATTAAAAGG
>JAEDFX010000123.1 GCA_016297805.1 Treponema sp.
AAACCAAATGGAAAACGCCGCGTTGTAATTACTGGTGGCGGTATGATTTCAGCTCTCGGTCGCGACTGGGAAACAGCTTACGCAAATCTTAAAACTTGCAAAAATAAAATCCGCTATATGCCAGAATGGGAACGCTACACAAAGATGAACACTCGTCTTGCATGTCCTTATGATGAAGAACTTCCTTCATTCCCACGCAAAAAGGTTCGTGGTATGGGTCGTGTAGCTTTGCTTGGTCTTGTTGCTACAAACGATGCTTTGAAGGATGCAGGACTTCTTACAGAAGATGGCGAAGATGTAATTGAAGAACTTAAAAGCGGAAACACAGGTATTGCATACGGAACTTGTATGGGAAGTATGGATGCTATTGGTGATCTTGCAAAAATGGTAGAAACAGGTGACTCATCTCATTTGAACAGCCAGACTTATATTAAAGCTATGCCACAGACAAACGCTTGTAACATGTCTGTTTACTGGCAGATTCGTGGCCGTGTAATCGTTACTGATACAGCTTGTACATCAGGTTCACAGTCAATTGGTTATGCTTACGAAGCAATTGAAGACGGACGTCAGGAAATTATGATTGCTGGTGGTGCCGAAGAACTTTCTGCTCCAGATGCTGCAATTTTCGATACACTGGGAGCTACTTCTTGTTTGAAAGCAGAAGAAACACCAAAATGTTTCGACAAAAACCGTGATGGTCTTGTAATTGGTGAAGGTGCCGGAACTTTGATTTTGGAAGATTTGGAACACGCTGTTAAACGCGGTGCTAAAATCTACTGTGAAGTTGTAGGATTTGCAACAAACATGGATGGTACTCACATCACTTCACCTAACAGCGAAACACAGGCTAGATGTTTGGAAATGGCAATTGCAGATGCAGGTATTTCAAAAGATGATATCGCTTATGTAAACGCACACGGAACTGCAACTCCACATGGAGATATTTCTGAATCACAGGCAGTTTACAAAGTATTCAACCGCCCAATTCCAATTTCTTCTACAAAATCTTACATTGGACATATCCTTGGAGCATGTGGTTGTGTTGAAAGCTGGCTTACAATCAACATGATGAACGAAGGCTGGTTCCATCCAAATGTAAACCTTAAGGAAGTTGACCCAGAATGTGCTCCACTTGGTTACATTACAGGCGACGGTCTTAAATGTGATGCAAAATACGTTATGGCTAACAACTTTGCTTTCGGTGGTGTAAACACAAGCTTGATTTTCAAGAAGTGGGATGTGTAAGGCCGTTGGCGGCCGGTGTTTAATCGGAGAGCGTTAAGAAAATTGCGGAAGCAATTTTTAGCTCATCCGCCTTTTTTAGCTGATTCGACTTTAATATGAATCCAGAAACGCCTTGAGTTACCTAAAAGTAATTCAAAGCGTTTTTTTTTATCTTGACGCACATTCATTATACACCTTACTATATGTATAATGAGGTGTATATGCGAACTAATATTGTATTAGATGATGAATTAATTAAGAGTGCTTTTTTTGTGGCACCTACACTAAAGACAAAAAAAGATTTAATAGACACTGCTTTACGGGAATTTGTACAAGTCCGCAAATCAAAAGGGATAAAAGATTTAAGAGGAATGGATCTGTTTGCTGATGATTACGATTATAAATCTATGAGAGAAGGTAAATAATGGTTCTTGTAGATACGTCAGTTATAATCAATTATCTTAAAAATGTGGAAGATGAATATTCCAATGCGTTTAATCTGATAATAGAAAATAATGTGCCTTTTGGAATTAATAACTACATTTATCAGGAAATATTACAAGGTGCAAAAAGCGAAAAGGAATTTAATATTCTAAAAAATTTTTTTGAAGGTGTACATTTTTATAAACTGAAAGGACAATCTTCATATGAGGAAGCAGCTAAACTGAACATTCGTTGTAGACAAAATGGCGTAACAATCCGTAGCACCATAGATTTATTAATTGCACAAACCGCAATAGAGAATGATGTAATGCTTCTGGCAAATGATTCTGACTATGTGAATATGAAGAAAGTGATTACAGAATTGAAGTTGTTTGAGGTTTATTAGACATTATAAGATGAGCTAAAAATTGCTTTCGCAATTTTTTTAACGCTCTCCGATTTTACAACGGCCGCCAGCGGCCTTACACCCTCAGCTAAAGCTTCGGAAACAATAGCATGTAAAGTCTAAACAATAGTCCCAACGGACTATTGTTTTTAACGACTTTGCTATTTTAGTTAAGTGACGAAAGTTACCCCAAAAGTAACCGATGTCACTCTTTTTTTTTAACCACAATCAGCCTAAATTATACTTGTACAGTTTGTGTCATTATGAACTTGTTTCAGAATCTTTAACAGCACAGGAGATTTAGAGCTTATGAAAAAAATATTTACAGTTTTAATTTCAATTCTGTTGTTGTGTGGTGTTTGCTTTTGCGCTGCGAAAAATAAAGTAACACCTAAAGACTTATTCTTTGATATTGAACGAATCAAGGTGGATTTATCTGCATCATCTTCAATGAAGGAACTTTACAATCCAGATCCATGGGAACAGTTGCAGGCTGATGTTATGGCAGGTAAGGCTGATCGTGATGAATGTGTTCGCCGAATTCGAAGAATACTGGCTACATATAAAATTACCCATTTGTATATTTATGATTTTGAGGTAAATACTAATCCAAAAACTCGGCCTTTAGCTTTTTACTGTTTTAGTGACGGATATTATGTAACTTCTGCTGTAAAAAAATATGCAAAATATTTGGGCTGGAAATTAAAAGGTGTAGGAGATTATTCGGTTGAAGAAGTTTTGAAAAAAATCTCTGAAATCCAAAATTATGAAACTCCATCAGGATTAAGATATGCTTTTGAACAATTCATAACTTATGAAGCCTTTGAAGAAATTGGAATAGCAGAAAAGGGCAAGATAGTTTTTACTTTGGAATCACCAGAAGGCGTTGTTGAAACAATAAAAACAAAAGCAGTAAATGCGAACAAAAAAAGAATTATGATTGAGCAGGAAAATATAACAGCATTTAACCATTCGTGGGATGCTTCAAAAAGCTATGAAATAAAAACAGTTCCAGAAACCAAAACAATTTACATTCCGTTTAATAAGGTAGTACCAAGAGAAGATTATTCGGTAAAAGACTGGCTTAATGATATAGAAAAGGAATTAAAAACAGGTGCTTATAATACAATAGTATTTGACCTTCGTTATAATCCTGGTGGAATGTTTATGATGTTGGAAAACTTTATGTACAATCATAAACCAGAGTTCGAAAAGTATAATATGGCTTTAGTCACAACGGGTCGAACTTATTCTGCTGCTACAGAATTTATGGATCAGACACTAAGACTTTATCCAAATGTCAAAATCTTTGGAGAAGAGACAGGGCAGGCTGTCTTCAACTACACAGGAACTTATAATAACAACGATTTGAAATACTTGAGAATTAATTTCTATTGGCCTACTATGGTAGATGATGTTCCAGAATTGTATGCCCGTGCAAAAGACATTCACCGTGGAACCTTCCCAGATGTAGAAGTTGGTGAAACTTTTGAAGGCTACATGAAAGGCGAGGATTCAATTTATAAAGCGATATATGAGTATTTTAATTAGATAGACACAGGAGGTATAGACATGGACAGTATTCTAACAATACTTGAAAATAATCTTCCATGGTTTTGGGTTGCCATAACGGTAATTTGTGTGGTTATAGAAACCATGACTCTGGCGCTTACAACAATCTGGTTTGGAATTAGTGCTTTTGTAATGGTTTTCTTAGCATTTTTGCCAATCCCATTTGCGATACAGTTATTCATTTTTGTGGTATTATCTCTAATACTTTTAATTTTTACTCGCCCTCTGGTACAGAAAAAATTAAGTCAGAAAAAAATTACCACAAATTATGAACGCGTAATTGGACAGATTGCTGTAGTAACAAAAAAAATCACCGCTATTGATAAGGGTGCTATAAAAATCAATGGAATGGAATGGACGGCTGCAGTTCGAGAGAATATAACTCTAGAAAAAGGCAGCAAGTGTGTTATCGAAGAAATCGCAGGTGTAACAGCCTACGTAAAACAAATATAAAAGGAGTTGAAAGTTTATGTTGTACATTTTAATCGCAATTTTTGTTGTTGTGATGATTTTAATCATTACAAACATCCGTATTGTATCTCAGTCAGATGCATTTGTTATTGAGCGACTTGGCGGATACCAGAGTACATGGAATGTTGGTTTACATGTAAAAATGCCATTTATTGACCGCATTGCTAAAAAGGTTTCGCTTAAGGAAAAAGTTTTTGATTTTCCACCACAGCCAGTTATTACAAGAGATAACGTAACAATGATGATTGATACTGTAGTTTATTTTCAGATTACAGATCCAAAATTGTATGCTTATGGTGTTGAAAATCCAATCAGTGCATTGGAAAATCTTTCTGCTACAACTTTGCGTAACATTATTGGTGAACTGGAACTTGATGAATCACTTACAAGTCGTGATGTTATCAACACAAAAATGCGTTCTATTTTGGATGAAGCAACTGACCCTTGGGGAATTAAAGTAAACCGTGTTGAAGTAAAGAATATTGAACCACCACAGGCAATTCGTGAAGCAATGGAAAAGCAGATGAAAGCTGAACGCGAACGCCGTGAACAAATTCTTATTGCAGAAGGACATAAGCAGTCTGCAATTTTGGAAGCTGAAGGTCAGAAACAGGCACTTATTCTTGCTGCTGAAGCTGAAAAAGAAGCTGCAGTGCAGAAAGCAAAAGGTGAGGCTGAAGCAATCCTTGAAGTTCAGAAGGCAACAGCTGATGGTCTTAAAATGCTTAAAGAAGTTGGAATGGACGAAGCAGTTCTTAAATTCCGCAGTCTTGAAACAATGGAAAAAGCTGCAAACGGTCAGGCAACAAAGATTATTGTCCCAGCTGATTTTCAGAACCTGGCAGGTGTAGTAAGTGCCTTGTCAGAAATCGCAAAGAAATAGTGACGGGCTTTAGAATTTGTCATTCCCGTGCTTATCACGGGAATCTATAATTGCGAAAATGGGTAAACTAAAATAAAATTAGAGTATGGGAAAAAGTACAGAAAAAATGTTTAGGAATATAATGGAAAAGCCATTTAAACTCATATCCGTTGTTGGATGCGTTTATCTTGTAAGTTTGATTATTCTGAATATTTTTACTGGTTTTTCTTATGCTAAAAGTCTTTATCCCTTTGCAGCACCAATTACTTATGTAGCAGAAGCAGTCGTTTTCCTGCTGTTTCTGCTTACTTTGATTTTCAAAACACATTTTATTTATTATATCGCTCTTGAAATTCTAGTTTTTGTGAATTTGTATGATGGAGTGATTTATACAGCACTATTTGTATCTTCCATTTTGCTGGTTTTATATCTTGCAGAAAACAAAAAAATCAAAAAAAGAAATATTTTATTGTATTCGCTGATTGCATTGGTAAAGCTTGGAATGATAGTGCCATACGGAATTACTGAATTTTTGAATTATGTTGCTCTGTCCCTTTTTGCCTTATGTACAATTGGATGTATAAATCTTATTTTTCGCCATGCTTATACTAAAAAGGATCCTGCAGCCCTGAACCTAGATGATTATAAACTTACAGAGCGTCAAAAAACCTGCATAAAAGAGATTGTGGTGAACAATACGACAATCAAGGCATTGGCAATTGACTTTAATGTAAGCGAAAGTGCCATTAAGAAAGATCTGGCTCACATTTACAAAGTACTGGGAATCACCGGTAAAGCTGATTTGAAAGCATTGTTCATAGATTATCATTTTTGATAATCACTCTGCCATTCTGAATGTGAGCACAGTCTAAGAAAACACTTGAGAACCACCCAGAATTTCTAAATTCATAAGATGTATATAAATTTTTACTGGAAACACTGTGATTACAGAATAAGTTTTTTCAGTTTTACATACAATTTTACAAATTTTCATATTTTTGTATGTAAAATTTCATATGTTATCCATTTTTAAATCATTGATGACTGACATTA
>JAEDFX010000124.1 GCA_016297805.1 Treponema sp.
TTAACTGGGATTAGGGTATTAGTTTACTTCTCCTCTGAAAGCAGCAAATCCAGTTGAGCCTGTAGCTCTTCCTTCTTTGGTAAGTACAACTGATAGCGGGCTGCAAACAACTGGTTTGTAATTCCCTGAGTTGCATATTCCATTAAAAGTTCATCTTTCTTAGCACCTAAAACAATTCCAATTGGAGGATTATCATCTGGTTGGCAGATTTCAGTTTTAAAATAATTCAAATACATATTCATCTGACCAATATCACCATGCTTTATTTCTTCGCGTTTTAAGTCAATTAAGACATAACACTTTAAGATACAGTGATAGAAGACAAGATCAACCTTGAACCTGCGGCTACCAATTGGAATCACATATTGACGACCAATAAAAGCAAAACCTCTTCCTAATTCCAAAAGAAATTTTTCCATATTTGCCTTTAGTGCAGCTTCGAGCTCTCCTTCTTTATAACGTTTCTTCTGTGGAAGTCCTGTAAACTCAAGAACATAAGGGTCACGTATAATATCCTGAGCGGTAATAATCTGATGCCCTTCATTTGCCAGAGCAAGAATGCCTTTCTTATCTGTACTAAGAGCCAGACGCTGAAAAAGTGAACTTTTCATCTGACGTTTTAATTCTCTGACTTTCCAGCCTTCTTTTTCTGCTTCATGAAAGTAGAACTGTAATTCCATTTGGTCATCGCATTTTAAGAGTTCAAAATAGTGGCTCCAGGTCAATTTGTGAGACACTGTCTCACATTTTGGAAAGGCCAGATAAAACTTTCTCATATATGTCAAATTACTTCGGCTGAATCCCTTTCCGTTTCTTAAAGTAAGGTCTTTAGAGAGATTTACAAGAAGCTGTTTGCCATACTCAGCTTTTGCTTTTCCACCTTGTTCAAATTCTACAATATATTGGCCTGTATGCCAGTTTGCCATTAAAAGTTCAGTATTTACCGACAGTGCGGCATTATTTTTTGCTTCCTGCCATAGTGTAGAAATATTATTTACAAGGTGTTCGTATTCTGGTTCAACGGGTTGGGTGATTAGAGATTTTTGTTCATTCATAGTTTAGTTTCCCCTTTCTGTTATCTGATTTATCGCCATTTTCATAACCTGTGCACATAATAAAGCTGTATCAATAGTGGGTGTAAAATTTTGACTAATCTGCTGATATGGATGAATGTAATTTCTAAAATTTTGAACAGTATGGCTGAACCTTTTTACATCTTCTTTTATATAACCAAGCTCATAAGCAACTGCTATGTAATTTTCAAGAGTCCATTTATCAAATGATTTTACTTTAAACGAATCCCTTTCTTTAGGACTTGCTTTTGCGGAATTGAACTCTGCAGGAGACTTCATTGCTATTGCACTAAGGAGCCCCTCCAAAACAGAACCACATAAGAATATACATCCTAATGGGACTTGATTCTCAATGCATTTATCAATTTCTTTCATTCGTGTTTCAATTATTGGATGAAGGCAAGATTCTATAGGAAGCTTTGAAATATTAAGGTTTGAAATTTTTACTTTTAGAAAGTCTTCCGCAGTGTTTTTTGCCTGAACATCTGGCTTAAAAGATTGGTTTAAATCAAAGTTCACTTTTCTGAAGAGTACATTTTTCCCTTCAATATATACATTCCAATCATCATATTGCAAATGCTTATTAAACAATTCCAGAAGTTCATCGAGCAATGCAGGATTATCTATATAGTTTACCGGTGCAAAAACATTTCTTATACATTGATCTAATGTTGCAGTACCGTTTAGTTGATTAAGTTTTTCATCAGTGAAAATCCATCTCGTAGGGAATCCTGACCCATAACTGTCATGGAAACCTAATGCATTAAAGAAATCCACGAGCATTCTTCCAGAACGAGTTTGAGATTTTTCATTTATTATTTCGCGAAGTACTTCTAGTGTTTTTTTGGACAATGTCATTTATTTAATAATTCCTCAGGACTATTAACTGCATTATTCTTTATTATACTTCTAATCTTTTCAGATTTCATATACTGATTTAGAATAAAATTATTAAGTGATTTTTCCTTAGGTAAATTTACAATTAAATCTCTAAGAAAAACCATTACTACAAATTGCAATTTAGAAATATAGTAATCTAGCAATGAATTATCATAAGATGCTTTATGAACAATTTGATTCCTTTGTCGGTATATCATCAATAGTTCATTTTTGATGTTTGATTCAATTGAATTGATTGTATTAATAAATTTCTTATTATCTTTATAAAACTCAACAGTTTTAATTAGTTCTTCGTTAAAAACATTATTATCAGTGCATGTATCATATGAACGTAAAAGATTAATGAAATCAAAAAGTGAAATTCTTTTTCCTGGAGCAATCATGTTAGTTATTTTTTTACATGCATCATCAGGTAATACAATCCTAGATATACTTCTAGAGTTTACAACATTTACGGATGTAAAATAAAAATTAAACTTATCATATAAACTCCATCCATAAGAATAAAAATAACGAAAAATAAAATGATTTATCAAACAATCACATATTTTTGTAAATTTAGTGCTATCTTCACCATTTTTAGAGAACTTTATTGAGACTCCAGAAAAAAGATTTTCTAAACTTATCCATAGATTTAGTAATTGCTCTTCCTGATTATTGGTTTCTATTCCTTTTCTATAAAAGTGCAATGCATCATTGATTGTTTTAGAATCAGAAGTCGAAATATTTGCATACAATCTTTTATAAATTCCAGAAATATCTTCTTTATTATTATTTCGTATAATATCAATGTTTAAATCGAAAAATGGTTTTGTATTATTTCCTATCGAAGTTGAAACTACATTTAATTTTTCATCGCAAATTAAATATTCATTCGAAAGAATTTCGTAATTAGCTTCGGTTTTATAAATAAGTCTTAGGTAATCACATATATTTGATACTTGCTTTTTTGCAATATTTACACCAAATAAAGAATCTTTACAGCAAATTTTTACAATTGCATTAGAACCAATTTCATAATTTGCCTCATGGAATAGTTCTTGATCAGAAATTAATCCATTACATTTCTTTTTTATTAATGGGTTGTAAAAAGTTATATTCTCGAATGTTTCTTCTTGTGAAAGATGCAAGCCTTTAACATAAAATACAATATATATTGTTTTTTGTGGTTGCTTTAGTAATTCAAATATCCTTTGAAAACGATCTATTAATTGCAGGTTTATAACTTCCTTTTTTACAATTTGATTATATTTTTTCGGATCTGTAATAATAGATTTATATGGATAAGATGTAATGAAATGTTTTCCATCTGGATAATCGACTTCATTATAAGATGAGAAAACTTTATCACATAAAGTCGAAATTGTTTTAATTTCAAATTGTCTATAAATGAATTCAAAAATGATTACAATAGCACATTTTTGAATTTTATTTTTATCTTTTTTATTAAAAAGAAAATACTTTGTTTTTTCTTCCAAATAATTAAGAAAGTTATCTTGCATAAATATGGATTGAATATCATTAGCAATTTTTAGCAGAATATCTCTATTTGGATTCTGAAGCTCTTTAATTAACATATCCCATAAAGCACATAGTTCGGGTGTGAATAAAAAATAAAATGCTTTTTGTGTATTGGCAGTATCTCTAAAATAATCCAAATGTTTCGAATTATCTTTTTCGTTTATATTTAGTTCAATAATGATTTCATTTACTAGAAAGTGAGGTGAAATTAAAGAATCATAGATTGTAGGTTTTGAAAGTTTTAAACAAAAGTTTTCCCAACAATCTGCAAAATATATTAATTCTTCAGATGGATTTTCTGAAGCAAAAAAAATCCAATCTATCATTTAACTACTTCCCCCTCTACGACAGTAATTTTCTCCTTAAACTGATTATCTATTTCCTTTACAAAATTATAAATTAAATCATAAGTCTGATTTAATTCTTCTTTAGAAATAATAATTTGATTTCCATCCAGATCTTTTCCATTTCTGTGTACTAAATGATGTCTATCATTAATTTTCTTCATGATGTCGTCAATATTGTTAGGAAAATCGATATTTAATATTTTTTTATAAATTGCTCTTATTTTTGGAAGGTTATGATACATGAGATTGTACAAATCCTCCTTGACCAATTTTTTTAGATTGTCCATCCGATTGTAGATATCGCATAATTTGAAAGATCTGTCCTTATAATCTATAAAATTTTCCACAAACCTCTTTAAATTACTTTCATTATCAAGAACGCTATTTATCAATGCGTCAGAAAGATATGTTTCTAAGCAAGTAATGATATTTACAAACAAAAGTTTATTTAACGATATCTCTAAGTCAGGAGCTAGGACAAAATTTTCAAACAATCTTTTATTTGCTTCCATCTGTATACAGAATGTATCAAAGAATGAAGTATTGCTTTCTACAATTTCTGAGTAATCTTCAAAGTAATCGTTTTCAATATTTTCTACTTCCATTTCAGTATCTTCATCCAAATCATCACTATATAACTCACCACCATACATACTAGAAGCTAATTGTATATTGTAATTCTTATGGCAATTTGGACATTCAATATCAGTACAATCTGTTTCTAGAGTTCCCAAATAGGTATCTCGTTCAGACATTAAATTAGGACTTGGTAAACTTTCAATAATTTCTTCGATTTCTTCTCCACATTCTGAACAATAAAACCTTAAAGTAATACTTCTTGTAGAAAAAGCATCAAATTCACAACTAAACATTATTTCTACCTCCTCTCCACAATGGCAATTTCTTCTGGAGTAAGTCCGTAGAGTTCATAAACTTTCTGGTCAATTTGTTTTTCCCATTCTGTTATATCGGTTGATGAATCCGCTTTTTTTGCAGCGAGAATTTTGTCTACAAGGGTGATGATTTCTTTTTGTTGTTCTTTTGTGGCGGTTGGGATTGGAATAGAGCCAATTTGATTTCCATTTAAATCAAAATAGTTACCAGAAACTTTTGTTGTATTGTAATAATATTCAAACCAAGTATTTGTTAATTTTGAGTTCAAAATTCCTAATATAAAATTTAAATTGCACTCTAAATTTGGAATCAAATAATAAATTCTATCAAGACAAATTATTTCTTTCTCTTTTAACATTGCCTGTAGATAAGCTACAGTTCTTGGCAATATAATCATCTCTTGATTGAATACATCAGCAAAATCAGTATCAATATTTTTTAATTCGCCTTCTATAAAGTATTTTCTTACATTAGTAGATTTTAAAGCTTTATATTTGTTTCCATCAAAATTTACTTTATTATTTGCAAGACCTCTAGCAATTAAAAAAAAATCTTTTATCTTTTTATAGGAATCCATTTTTGCAATAACTGATTTTAATTTAGGATTTACATCGACTATTATTTTACAATCATTATCATTCATGATTTCACTTTGTAAAATCTTAAGAGATTCAATTTGATTTAAGAAATTAAGTTCATTAAGATTATTTAAACGTTTATATTCAATTGCATTCTCTTTATTATTCTCCATTCCATTTTGAACAATTAAAACACAAGGATATGTCATTGCATTTAAAAATACAGGTAATTGAGAAATGTCTAAGATACTTTTAATTTTATGATTATTAATCAAAAATTTTCTACAACCTAGTCCATAATCTGAATTAAAAAATCTAATAGGATTTATAAAAGCAAGGTAACCACCTATTTTGATCGATTTCACCCCTTTCTCGATAAACAATAAATACATATCATATTGCTTTGTTGTACTTTCAAATATTTTTTCATATTTCTTTTTTAAATTCTCATTTATTGCAGTTCTTCGAATATACGGAGGATTTCCAATCACCACATCAAATCCATCTTTAATTCCGAACATCCACTCAGCATCGAAAAATTCTGCACTTCTATTTTTATCATAAGGATCCCATGTAGAAAGAAGTCTTGCATTTT
>JAEDFX010000027.1 GCA_016297805.1 Treponema sp.
TTTGAAGGCATTTGTAAACTTGTTGATTAAATAGTAAAAGCTGATTCACAAGCTTATTTTAGTCACGGATTATACGGATGATGCGGATTTTTTTTACTAATTTATCCGTATAATCTGTGTCATCCGTGAGTATTTATTCTGATACATAGTTCTTGTCTTCTGAGAATCCAATAATCTGATTTACAATTCTGCTACCTTTGTTTGTGTGCAGCATCATCACCCTCTGCAAACCATGTTGCCAAATCCGTTATATTAAATACCAAGATAGCAAGACATGCATACATAAAATAAAAGACTTTTGGCATATTATCTATTGTTTCATGAGTTTAGATAATTAGAAACGTTTAATATATTTGTATTTTATGCAGAAATATTGTATATTTATTGTATATTTATGCATTTTTAGGGGCATTTATACAATGAAAGAACGTCAGGCACGCTTAAAGGCTATAAAGACATTAATAAAAAATAATATTATAGAAAGTCAGGATGATTTGCTGGATCTTCTTTTGAAAGAAGGTTTCGAAGTTACACAGGCAACCTTAAGCCGTGATTTAAAGCTTCTGAAGGTTGGTAAGGTTCCAGATGGTAAGTCTGGATATATGTATGCTCTTCCTGGCGAAGATGAAAATGCTGAGTCTGAAGCAATTTACGTTCAGGATTTTTTACGGGGTTATATCAGTATAGATTATAGTGGAAATATTGTTGTGATAAAAACTTTTCCAGGACATGCTAATACAGTTTGTAATGCAATTGATAATTTGAATCTTGATGAGGTTTTAGGAACAGTTGCAGGGGATAACTGTATGTTTGCCTGTTTGCGTGAAGGTGTAACAGGGGAAGAGTTTCTTACAAAATTGAAAAAGCATATTCCAGGGATTGATGATTAACCATAACTTCATCATTTATTGCTCTAATTACGTATTTGAGTTAAAATATTCGAATGCAATTTACAAGTACAAGAAATAAAGATTTATCAGTGCTGTTTTCTCAGGCAGTTAGAGATTGTATTCCTGAGGATGGCGGTGTTTTTGTTCCTTCGTCAATTGAAGATTTGCGACGTTGGATTTATTATATCGACGAAAACACATCATTTTCTTCTATTGCCGGTTCTTTGACTTCGGCACTTATAAAAGATGAATATTCCCCAATTATTTGTGAGACTATAGCAACAGATGCGTTCCCTGTTGAGCCAACTGTGCGCCAGCTGGATGATAAGCTTTTTATTATGGAGCCTTATCATAGTTTTACTGGATTTCATAGAGATTATGGTGTTTCTTATCTCTGTTCTTATCTTGAAAAAACTTTGCAGCTTACTGGTGAAAAGGCTGTTTTCCTTGATTTTACTCATGGAGGTCTTGGTGCTCTTCTGAATAAGGTTTTGAAGGGAAAGAAAAATATTAAGGCTGTTCTGGTTTATAGAAAGGGAACTGTTCGTGGAATTGATGATGAAAATCTGGTGTGGAACGGTGGAAATATTTACCCTGTAGAAATGGAAGGAACAGAGGAAGAAATCAAAACTGAAATTTCAAAAATTTTTGAAGATAGAAATCTTGTTAATGATTACAATCTTACTGTTGCTAATACTACAAATGTTTGCCGACTGCTCAGTCAGGTTTTCTTCTTTCCGTATACTTTTGCTCAGATTAAGAAAAAGGTTGATGGCGATATTTATTACGCTATGGATGCAGGAAATTATGGTACTTTAATGGCCGGTCTTTACAGCTGGCGTTTTGCTTTACCTGTAAGTGGTTTTTATGTGCCTAGTACAGCAGCTCTTTACAGAAGTCCTGATGGTTCTCCTGTTGTTTTAGATTCTATTGTTGAATTAAAAAAACGTGGTGGAATTAATCCTATTGCACCAGCCAATATTGAACGTTTGGAAGCTTTCTTTGAAAATAATGAACTTATGATGCGAAACTTTGTTTTTCCTGTTGATATTTCTGAAAAGCAGCGGGAAAAGGCGGCAAAGGAGCTTTATATGAAGTACGGCATCTTTGCGGATAAGGAAACTGCCAGTGCATATGCAGTTATTCAGGAAGCAGGGGACGAGGTTTTCGAAGATGAAGGTTCTTTTGTTTTAATGGCAAATAATCATCCTTCTTTGTCATCAGAATACTGCAGACATGTTATTGGTGAAACTCCAGAAATGCCTGAAAACATAAAAAAAGCGATGCAACCTGTTGAATTGCATCGCCCTGTCATTGAATCTGCCGAAGATTTAAGAAGTATTCTTGGGGAGTTGTAGGTTGTGGGGGCAATCCCCACAATGACAATTTAGTAATTCCCCGACTTAATCGGGGAATCTATTTACTTCTTTTTGGCTGCAGTTTTTTTTGTGCCTGTAGATTTTTTTGCGGTAGTCTTTTTACCGCCCTTCGACGAGCTGGTGTTTGTTGACCTGGATTTAGTTTTCTTTTCAGCTGGTGCAAAAGGTTTTACAAGCAATTCACATTTATATGCTGCCTTCAGTTTTGCTGAACAAATCACTTTATACAGTTTGAATACTTCAGGAAGTTTTGCTGTCTTTGCGTTAAGTGCCATGTACATTATTGCCAGGTTCAGGTTTCCTTCAAGAAGCTCTTTGTTGAACCAGCGGATATTATCAAATGTATTTGCACCACTTAGGAGACCGGCGTATTTTCCTTCTGTAAGAAGAGTTGTAAGTTTGTATGCAATGGCCTTCTGGTCTTTTGGCAATTTTGAAGAGTCTGCGTAAGATAACAGCAGGAATGATTTCTGGAGAAGGTTGCGCAAATCCTTATTAAGGAATTCACTGAATTTTCTTCCAAAATTCCATTTGTGGGCAAAACCATTTTCTGCGTATTCTGCACAAAGTGCCCAGCAAGGAAGAACTGGTCCAAGCTGTTTATTTGACTGAATCAAAAGCTTTGCAAAATCCTTATCATCCTTGAGTTTTAACAAAGCCTTCTGCAAATCTGCAGGTTCTTTTGGTTTTGCCATGTTATGTATTTCTACACATTTTTTAATTCTGGTTTTAAAGAGGCTGTACTGTTTTTCTGGAGATATGAGTTTTACACCCTTAGACAATTCGATTTTTGAAAATTTCTCTGCCATTTTGTAGAACTCAACGCCAGCTTCTTCTGAATCTTCAAGAATTGCTGCAATTTTTTTTGCATTAACCTTGTGAGCTGCTGGTTTTATGGCTTTCTTTGATTTTGAAGATTTTGTTTCAATAACTTCAGGGACTACAGTTTTAAATTCTTCTGCGATTGGCACCAAAGCTTTTTTAGTAAATGTTTCCAATGCAGTGTATAAATCTTTGTAGATTAAATCCTGCCATGCTGACTCTATATCTTCACAGCCACGGCCGTTTAAGAAATCACAGAGAATTGAATAACGGTGGTCTGCTGCATCTGTTACCTGATGAATGTTCATGTAAACCTGATATTCAAATCCGTTTAACATTACGAATATACCTTTTTCGCAGATTTCCTTGCTTCGGCGAATATACCACAAGCCAGATTTATGTTCCTGGAAAATACAGAACTTGTCATCTTCGCCGTTGAGTAAAAGCCCTTCAGAAATTGAACGTGTTTCCAGACGGACTTCATCTCCATTACCGGTTTTTACAGCAAATGGGTCAGACTGTTTAATCCATCCGTGAGCCTGATCATATTTATTGTTGTAGAAAACAAGTGTGCGTTCGTTGCCGCAGCCGTTGGAATAGGCAAATACGTTTTCGTTTACGTTGCCATCCTGCCACAAATCATACAGATAGAAATTTTCTACACCACTGAACAGGTATCGTTTTTTCATCAATGGGAAAATATCGTGCCAGTGACGGTCTACCAGATACTGACTTGGTTTTTCATCCTTGTAGGCCTTTGTATATTCCATTCCGTATTTTTCTGTAAAGCCTTCAATCTGACCGTGGCCGAACATTGGAAGTCCTGGCATTGTAATCATAAGAGTACAGCAGCCAAAATATTTATCGCCGTCACCAAACTGTGCAATGGCAGTTTCTTCATCAGGATTGTTCATAAAGTTTACGTAACGCTTCAGAATCTGTGGGTCAAAGTTGATTGTATTTTTGATTGTGTCACGGTACTTCTGGTTTTCTTCTTTTTTAAGCATGTTCATAAATGCCGAGTTATAAACACGGTGCATACCAAGAGTACGAACAAAGTAACCTTCCATCATCCAGAAAGCTTCTGCCAAAAGCAAAGTATCAGGGCATTCTTTTGCAACCCGATCTACAACTTCACGCCAGAATTCATTTGGAATTGCATCGTTGAACTGCTGAGTGCTTAAACCTGTTTCTGAACGTGTGGCAATGTCTCCTCCGTGTCCTGGTTCCGGGTACCACAAGCGGCGGATTGATTTTTTAGCAAGAACCATAGCGGCATCAAAGCGGATGATTGGGAAATTCCGTGCTACGTGTAAAATTTCCTGCATTACGGCTTCCCGGGCTTCTGGATTCAAGAAGTCAATCTGTGCTGTATCATTCCAAGGGAGACCTGTACCATCATTTCCGTGGTAAATATATCGTGTGTCACCAGTCTGATTATCCACTCGTTTGAAAACTACAGAACAGTCATTTTTAGAATAATAATGGTCTTCAAGGTAAAGAGAAACGCGGCTGTCCTGAGAAAGGTTTTCCCCATTGAAGGTGTACTGTGGGAATGGATTGTCTCTGCGTTGAATAAAGCGGTCTGGATGATTAATTACCCATTCACCGTCCATACCAGTGTGATTTGGAACCATGTCTGAAGCAAGGCGAATACCACGCTGCCACAAACGCTGACGTAAGTTTGCCAAAGCGTCCCATCCACCAATATTTTCTGCAATTTCGTAGTCGTAAAGGGAATAGGCAGAAGCGGCAGCCTCTGGGTTTCCACAAATCTGTTTAATGCGCTTTGAGGATTTTGAACGTTCCCAAAGTCCAATGAGCCAAAGTCCAGTAAAGCCTTCGTCCCTCAGGCGGTCAAGCTCTGGGTCTGGAATCTGGTCCAGTCGGGTAATAGGGTAGCCGTACTGCTTTGTAAGCTGGTCCAGCCATACAAGAACAGTTTTTGCCATAAGAATTACGTTAGGCATCCATTCACTGTCGGCAGAGAAGCGTTCATATTCATTCATCAGGTTTTCAAAAGAGTAAGCCTGCATGTCTGGTAAGTCACCGCCGCCAAATCCGTGCCACATTGCTTTTTCTTCTTCCGAAATTGTGTCCATTCCTGCAAGAATTCGTTTGAGCCATTCACCAAGGAATGTGTCCCAGTATTTCTGAAGGTATTCCAGCTGGCCTCGGAGACTTTCTGGAGCAAATGCTACAGGTTCCCGAAGTAAAGTGATAAGGTCGTGGTCAAAGGGTCCAAAAGTTGGCTGACTCTGAGCATATTTCTGAATAACAGCCCAGGTTGCGTCATATAAAGGATTTTTTGCAACTTCCTTATCTTCAAACATAATCATGAAGGGCTGGAAGGCTGGATTTTCATTTGCAAGATGAAGGAGAATCATTTCTTCCAAAGTCTGCTCGCGGTTTGAGCGCATAAGACTTGTTCCTACATCCAGGGCTTCACGTTCAAGATATTCCTGAGGAGTGCATTTTTCGTTGTAAACTTCTACAGGAGGAAATTCCTTTATAAAATCAAGAAGCAAAGAATCAATTTCTTCCTTTGCGTATTCCTTATTTAATTCTGCCAGCAAATCGGTCATAAAAGATGGAACTTTATCACGGCGGTAAAGCATACAAACGTAATGAAGGATTTCATCAATAAGTCCCATAGCGTTTAACTGTCCTGCCGAAAGCTTTTTGTTTTCTTCACCGCGGCTTTCAAAAATGTTGTTTATCAAAAGCTGGAAGCTTCGAACATTTTTAAGATTGGCAAAAACTACATTGCCACTTGAAGCAAAGAGTCCTTTTTCGAAATTACAAAGATCGCGGATTTTTTTTGAAATGTGGAATTCGTTGTAAGAAATGTTCATAGGGTATCCTTTATTTTCTTTTGCTGATTTTATTTATTTTTTTGATTAAATTAGTGTCTGAACTAAGTTCTTCAATACTGGCCGGTAAACGATAAGTCCAGTTGAAAGTTGTTACTGTTCCTGGAATATTTATACGTTCATGTGAGGCTTCTTTGAGCCAGTATTTTTTATTCATAAACAAGTAATCTTGAAGCGGACTTATGTGCCATATACTTGCAGATGAAGATGAAGCGGTCATTATTGCTTCTGCAATTGTAGGTGTAAATTCTCCGGAAGATATTGTTGATACTCCCAATTCAAGCATGGCAGAATTTTCTGGTGTTGTTATTCCAAAAGTCTCTGGATTTGCTTTTACAAAGGCTTCTACAGAAGTTTTTTCATCTGCCCACCACTGGCGGATTGTTGAAGAGTCGTGTACGGAAGTGGTTGTAACTGAAAGAGGTGTGTAGTCATTGAACGGAATATAAGGCTGTCCCCCTTCGCTCCAGTTTCTGCACCAGCGGACAACTCGTAAGCCCAGAATGTTATGTTTTTCCATTACTGTAGGAACACATTCAATGCTTACACCTAAATCTTCACCACAAGGAATCATTTTTACAGAACCTGTAAGAGCGGTGAAAATCTCATCAGCCTGCTTTTTCCAAAGTTTTTCGTTTTTTGTGTTCACAGTTCCAAAACAGTCTTCAAGAGATTTTTTCTCCTGCTGGTTAAGACTTTGCCATGAGGTAGACTGTGAATAGGTCCACATAGGGATATATTTATTTTTAGTAATTTCGATTAATGTACGGTTCGACCAATAGTCTACCAGCACTTCTTTTATGCGAGGAATATTTTCTTCATTGCACATTTCTGTCAAATCTGCATCCATAATGGCTTTAGAACCTTTTATTGCTGGATCAAAAAGCCAAAGTTCTTCTTCACCTATGCGGTCGCAGAAGCAGGCAAGAACCTTATGGGCTACATCATAATTCCAGGTAATGTCTTCTATTACTTTTGTTGGAATATGAGGCTGACTAAGCCAGCGGATACGGTCATCATCAAATCCAAGTTCGTAAAGTTCATCTTTTTTTATAAAGGAATATGGTTCTGTGTGACCGTTGAGGGCGTTAACATCTGTAGATGGAATTGCCCAAATTCTGTAGAAACCTAAAATATGGTCCAGACGGTATGCATCGTAATATTTTGAGGCAGTTTTTAGCCGGTCTTTCCACCAGCTGTAATCATCTGCTTTAAGATTTTTCCAGTTATAGGTAGGAAAGCCCCAGTTCTGACCTGTAGGGTTTTCGCCGTCTGCTGGAGAACCTGCCCGTAAGTCCTGATTAAAGAATTGTGGAAATGCCCAAGCATCGCAGGAATCTTCATTCATAAGGATTGGCATATCGCCTTTCAGCAAGATTTTATTTTCCTTTATATAAGAAACTGCGTCAGAAAGCTGCTGATCGGCAATCATCTGAAGCCATGCATAGAAAAGATGTTCTTTTTTGAAGGCCTTTTGATTCCATAGTTCTATGATCTCTTCATCAGATTTTTGCTGGTCATTTTTGTGCCAGGTTTTCCAGGAAGCCTGCATATAATTCCATTTTAGATTTTTGTAAACAGCGTAAGTTTTTACCCAACTGTTTGCCTTAATCCATTTTGTAAGGAGTTCATCAGGTTTGCCAGTTTTTCCTGTTTCTGATTCATCGTAAATGAGTTTTAAAAGCTCAATTTTTGTATTCAGAATTCCATCATAATCATAACGGTTGGTGTAGGAATGCTTTTTAAGAAAATTATCATATTTTGTTTTGAATTTTTCTGATTTGTATAGATTTTCAAAACCTGTGACTTCATTTAAACGGATATATATTGGATGAAGAGCAAAGGCCGAAAGTCCACTATATGGAGAACTTTGAGTGCCTGTATCATTTATAGGAAGCAGCTGAATGATAGAAATTCCAGCCTGTTTACAGAAGTCCGCAAAAGGTTTTAAATCTGGGAATTCACCAATAACTGGATTTTTTTCTGTGTACAAAGCGCCTAGTGGAACTACAACGCCGTTAAGTTTTTCTTTAAGCATAGGTGGAATACATTATATCACAGTATGGAGAAAATTGAGAAAAAAAATATCCTTCTACGAGTCCTTCGACAGGTTCAGAAATTGTGGTTAGCAGTGCCAGAGGGGTTTTGCTAATGCGTTGCTAAATGGTTGTGGACGGGTAAAGTCTGGCAGCCAGCTGGTGTCATCGCTTAATTCCTGATAGAAAAGATAGTCAAAATCGTAAGCTTCTATTAAATCCTGAATATCTTCATCTTCTTGAGGTGTGACCAGGCGATTTTCTATGGCTGAGAGCGACTGTTTTCGGGCTGCAAGTTTTGCTTCATCTTCTGCAAAAGGAACAGGTGTGTACTGGTTCATTAAGGAAAAGCAGGCTTTGCCATCGGCATGTTCTTTGAGCCATTGAAGTACATCTGCAGTTTCAGCAAAGCGGCCTGGCATAAAAAGATGGCGTACAATTACGCCGGAAAGCATTTTTTCGTGGTCGTCGTCAACTTCTACAATTTCCATCGGATTGTTTTCTATCATCCATTTGATTGCGGCAGAGGCAACCTGTGGATAATCAGGGGCTTTGAAAAGTTGATTTGAAAGTTGTGAATCTAAAGTTTTAAGATCTGGCAGCCAGATTGTAACAAGACCTTTAAGCAGCTCCAGCATTTCTACCGATTCGTAGGCAGAAGAATTCCAACAAAAAGGAATTGTGATTCCTGCGGCACGGGCATCCCGAAGATACTGGGCAATTACAGGAATATGATGACTTCCGGTTACAAGGTTGATGTTTTCAGCACCTGCTTCCTGCAGTTTTTTACAGATTTGGGTGAATTCTGCTGAGTCTACTGCACGGCCCAATCCGTTCTGACTTATCTGATAGTTCTGGCAGAAAGCACAGCGTAAAGTGCAGCCTGTAAAGAAAATAGTTCCACTGCCGCCTTTCACTGTAACTAAAGGTTCTTCACCAAAGTGGAGACCGGCAAATGCAATACGAAGCTCTGCCGGTTCTTTGCAAAAGCCCACAGTTTTTGTGCGGTCAACTCCACAGTTTCTAGGACAGGCGGTGCAGTGGGTATACATTAATAGGCTCCCTTAGATACCAAAACTTTCATTAAATCCTGAAGAATATCAACAGGTAAATCTTCTGCTTCATAGTTTACCAGCTGTCCAAGTTCTTCCCAGTCATTCTGTGTAAGAAGCTCCTGATATTCGTCGCTGTTTTCAAGGAATGCAAGAAGAGCTGTAAGACGATTTGAGTTTTCTTCTGAAGGTTCAGAGGCTACATCAGCTGATTTAAATACGTATTCATTTTCCCAGTATTCAAAAACTGCCCCCGGTAAATCTGTAGGACATGAAGTTGAACGGATAAAAAGATTTCGGATATCTTTATAAAAACGATTATAGTCACTTTTGCCGCTGTTATTCTGGCGGTCTCGTTTTACAATTTTCTGAAGGTCTGTTAGGAATTTTTCAATATTTGTCATAATCATATAATAGCAATTTGGGGCGATTTTGTGTAGGATTGTGACATGTTTAGTGATACACATTTTCATTTTAAGACTATGACTACTGGTGATTGGGGAGTGAATGGAGTTGAAACTCTGGAAGCTCTTGCAAAACGTAATACTTTTTTTGGATTAGATATTGGAACTCGAGCAGATGACTTGCAGATTCGTCAGGCCTGTATTGAGAAAGCTATTTCCCAGATGAGTGATGTGGGACTGGCACAGAAGGCCCGTAAGTTCTGCTATTTTTCTGCCGGAATATGGCCTGATGTAGAAGAAATTCACGACCGTGAAAATTGTATGAATGTTCTGCGGGAATGTATTAAAAAGGCAAATGAAGATCCTGATCAGGATACACTTAATAGAAGAATTGTTGCCATTGGGGAAGGTGGTTTAGATCATCATTGGAATCCTAGTGGGGTAGATGGTCGCTGTGAATCGGATTTTGATGAAAAAACTTATCAGGGGGAGCGGGAGCTTTTTGAAATGCAGCTGGAACTGGCAAAGGAAATGAATCTGCCATTTTTAATTCATTCCCGGGATGCCTTTGAAGATACTTTGGACTGCTTGAAAAATGTGGGATATCACAACGGTATTGTTCACTGCTACAGCTATGGAATTGAAGAAGCCCGTCAATTTTTGGATTTAGGCTGGCATATAGCTTTTGGTGGTGCTGTTACTTACAACAAAAAGACTAAACTGGAAGCTATAAAAGAGTTATTGCGTTTTGTTCCTGAAGACCGCTTTTTGTGCGAAACTGATGCACCTTATTTAACACCTGTTCCATTTCGGGGCACACCTAACAGTCCTGTTTTAATTGAACATGTTTACAATTTTATTGCTGAAGTAAGGGATACTACACCGGAACAGCTTTCAGAACTGGTTGATAGAAATATTAAATCTCTTTTTCATATAGGCTGATTATAAGTTCTGCACCTGAATGGTTTTTACAGTTTCTGGCTGTAATGGTTCCTTCCAGAGCTTTTACGATTGTATAAGAAATGGAGAGTCCTAGTCCTGCACCCCCTGCTGAACGGTTATGGGATTTATCACCACGATAAAATCTTTCAAAAACATGGGGCAAAACTTCTTCTGAAAAACCAGGTCCGTTGTCTATAACCGTAATCTGGCAATTATCTGAAAGTTTTGTAGCAGAAAGTTCTACTTTTGTTCCCCCATATTTTATGCTGTTGGAAATAATTGCTGTTAAAACCTGATGCAGCAATTCCATGTCAGATTGCAGTTCTAAATCCATATTTTCATTAAAGGTGATTTTTACATCTGGGGCTATAATATTGAATTCGTTTTGCAATCGGCTGAACATACTCCACAAATTCATACTTTCTGAAACAGGTTTTATAATGCCGTTTTCCAGCTTAGAAATCTGCAGCAAGTTGTTGATTATGGATTCCATGGATTTTGCTTCGTTGATAATAAGCTCCAGAGATTCTTCCAGCTGTTTTGGGTCATCTTTACCCCATCGTTTTAACAGATTTGCCTGTCCTAGAATGCCTGCCACTGGAGTTTTTAATTCATGGGAAACATCACTGGTAAAATTTACTTCCCGTTCAAAATCTTTTTTTAAGTTTACGAAAAGCTGATTGAAGGTTTTTGCCAGATTGTCCAGTTCATCATCATTTTTACTTACTGGAAGAAGAGTTTCCAGATTTGTGCTGGAAATACCTCTAGCAGTTTTTGTGATTTCTTCTACAGGTTTTAACGTCTGCTTTGATATAATCAGAGAAATCAGAAATGAAATAAGAAGAATTGGAAAAAGGGCAAGGGCTGCTACTAACGGTAAAGAATTTATCATTTCTATAGAAGCATCCTGGTCAATATCTATGGAAGTCTGAACTATAGTGCATGGGTCGGCAGTAATAGAGCAGTAAAGAATGTTCAAATCGCCATCTGTATAAAAATCCTTTTTGAAATATTTTTTTGCTTTTCCCTGGGTCAGTTCTAGTTTTGGCAGTAAAGGGTCATTTGTAAAAAAGGTTTCATTGCTGTTTTTATCAAAAATCATGTAGGAAACAAAATAATCTACAGGAACAATATCTATTATTTCTGCTTCTGAAGATTTTAATTCCTGAACTAGTAGAACGGCATTCTCATAAAGGGTGCGGCTCTGTTTGTTTCTGATGGAAAGTCGCAGTGCAAATACAAATAAAGACGCAATAAGCAAAACGATTGCAGCTACAAGAATCATAAAACGAATAGATAATCGGAAGGAAAGCGTTTTTTTCATTTAGTTCACCATCATATAACCAACGCCCCGGATTGTTTTTATGTATTGATTTTCCAGTGGCTGGTCAATTTTACAGCGAAGATAATTTATATAAACATCAATAGTGCCTTCTTCAATAACATAATCCTTTCCCCATACGTTATCTATAATCTGATTACGGGAAAGGGCTGTATTCTGATTTTCCAGCAGATATTTAAGGAGCATAAATTCAATTTTAGAAAGTGAATATTTTTCTGAACGGACTTTAAGCAGCATGCTCTGGGTATCAAGCTCAATATCACGGTTTTTTAGAACTGTGTTTTTAGATGAATTACTGCCAGTTCGTCTTAAAACTGCACAGATTCTTGCAAAGAGTTCTTCAATGGCAAAGGGTTTTGAAATGTAATCATCAGCTCCAGTCATAAGACCGTTTACTTTGTCATAAACTTCGCCCTTTGCTGTTACAAGAATTACCGGAACCTGACTGGATTTTCTGATTCTTCGAAGAACTTCAATTCCGTTTAATTCCGGCAGCATAATATCAAGAATAATCAGGTCTGGATTTTCAGATTCAAAAAGCTCCAGCCCCTGGCGTCCGTCAACAGCAGTTATGGTTGTATACCCTTCGTGTTCCAGTTCCTTCTGCTCAAAATTAAGGACAGTTAAATCATCTTCTATAATTAGAATTTTTTCCATTCTTTTTCTCTCCCTAAATATCGGTATTCTTCATCTGTGCGGAAGTTCTTGAATTCAACTGCTTTTGTTATTTCGCCACCTATGGATTCAATATTTTTTATTTCTAAATCAAAGGCCTGGTCTGCTGGTGAAAAATCATTATGCTCTATAAAGTAATTAATTGATCTGTAGTTTTTTGAAAAGCGGATAAGTTTTACTGGAAGAGTTTTTCCGTTAAAAAGAAAATTGTCTTTTGAGACTGTTTCAGGATTTACGGGTTTTGTAAAAATCAGCTCGAATAGAACAGAATTGGGAGTTTGGGTGGCTTTTATAAACATCAGCTGAAAATCAATATCTTCGTCTATCATTCTTTTTCCATGAAAATTTCTGTGATTCATGTGAGGTCCCTTAACTGAAGGAGGTGGTAATGGAAAGGGAGGCTCTGGCGGTGCAGAAAATATTGGAGCTAATGAGAAAATTAAAGATATGAGTAAAAGAATTTTTTTCTTCATCTTAATAAACATTGTAATACTAAATATAGAGACTCAAAAGTTTTTTTTCCTTAGTGTTTTCTAAGAAAAGCTTAAGAAATGATTAAAGAAGATTCTGTGGGAATGCTGTAAAGTAACATTGTAAGATAGATAGCTCCATTTTACGAGGTGTCATAAATGAAAATTAAAAAAAAGTCAGCTGAAATAATTATTCTAGTATTAATTTCATTTGCAAAACTTTGCGGCACTGAATTGCCTTCTACCAGTGCTCTGCTTATTTCCTATTTGGAAAACGACAATGATTTGAAAAAAAATGCGATAGCGGCAGAAAAAGTCAGACTGTCATTATCTTCCACAAAAATTGATAACGGATTCGATATAAGTCTTTCAACTGGTAATGTAACAATTAAAACCGACAGCAAGGGTACTTCTTTTAGTGTAAAACCTGCTATACAGGCAAAGCTTCCACAGGCATCTAATCTGACCTTAAGTGCATCAACTGCCTACAATTATATGGAAGATACAAGCAAAATTGAAAATACCCAGATAAAATTATCTGCAGATATAATCAGCATAACAGGTCTTTCAAGACAGGTAGCCTTATTAAAGGCTGAGCGTAACCTTACAGAGGCTACCAGAAAGCTTCGTAATCAGGCAATTATTACGGAAATAAGTTTTTACACAGAATTAAAAAGTTTGTTGAATTCTACGAATACACTTTTGAGTCTGGAAAAAACTTTGTATACAAATCAAATTGATTTTGAAAAGGTAAAAGCTCAGGGGTATTCCAGTGGTTCTTCTACATACAGACTTGCTCAGATGAATGTGATTTCCTCTGAACATGATATAGAGAATTCAAAACGTTCACTTATAAATTCCTATGTTCTTTTTTATAAGAAATGTGGTTTTGATATTTCGTTTGATGATAAATCAAATTTTACTGATTTGATTCCAGCTGATATTGCAGGTATAGAACCAATTGATGTTCATGATTTTGATTCTAGCCTATATTCAGAGGTTGAAAGTGTTCTATGGACTAACAAAATAAATTCCATGCAGCGAAAAACTAAATCAAATTTTTCACTGGGAGCAAATGGGGGCATTACTTTCAATAATACAGCAGCTTCAGTAAATACTGTAGATGCGGGACTGAGTTCAGGTGTAGGTGGATTTAAACTGGACGCTGGAGTAAGTCTTCCTGTAAATGATTTTACTTCACCTGTTTTTACACTTTCTGCCAGTCTGTCACCAAATACATTCCGTCAGAATTCCATAACAAAGCAGACCGATGAATTATCTGAAAAAGAAGAACAGGTTAATCTGGAAGCTGCCTATGCAAACTATGAAACAAAAGTGTTTGCCTGTGAACAGGAGCTGGAAAAAATCCTTTGGAATACAAAATCTGATGAAGAATCTTACCAGATGTATGCTGCATTGGAGCAGGATTTGGCACAGTGGTTCCAGCAGGGCATTATTACAGAAAGTGAATATTATACTGCAAAGGTAAATGCTCAATCTTATTATGTGAAGAATATTATTAATACAATTGATTTGATTATTTACAACGACAATATTGTAACAATGTTTGTTGAAGGAGAGAATTAAAATGTCCAAAAAGAAAATTGTTAGGATTGTAATTATATGTACCCTTGTTCTGTCGGTTATTGCCGGTGGGTTGATTTTGCTGCGAAAGCTATTGAATAAACCTTCTGAACAGATGGGCGTTTATAAAGTAGCTGTTGAAACTTATGAAAATGTGATTGAAGTATCTGGTACAGTTGCAGCTGCTCAGGAACAGACTTTGCAGGCACGTTCGGCAGGTACTGTTATGGCTGTTTATGTAAAAGCGGGGGAACATGTAAAAAAAGGTGATGTTATTCTTCAGCTGGATGATACAACAGAACAGTATAATCTGGCAAAGCACGATTACGACATGGCAACAACCCGGGTTACAGGTTCGGCAAGAGAATTGAAGCTTAAAGAAACTCAGAGACTTTCTCTTGTGCAGAAAATTGCTGACCGCCAGATTGTAGCGAACTTTGACGGTGTAATTGCAGATTTGAATGTATCAGTTGGTGATTCCCTTGAAGCAAAGGATTCTGTAGGAACCATCGTTAATACAGATTATCTTACTGCGGAAGTTGAAGTTTCTGAAACTGATGTTTCAAAATTAAAACTTGGACAGGATGTTGCCCTTACATTCTCCGCTTATTCAGGAACTGTAATGGGTAAGGTAGAAAGCTGGCCGGCAATTGGTGAAGTGACTTCCAGAGGAGCCACAGTTGTAAAGGCAAAAATCAGAATAGAAGATTATCCTGAGCAAATCCTTCCATACTTTTCATTTACTGGAAAAATTCAGATTGAAAAACCTGTTGAGAATATTATTGTTCAGAGATACGCAATCGGTTATGAAAATAAAGAGCCTTATGTAGTGATTGCCAGAACTGGGGAAAAGCGTTCTGTAAAGGTTGCGCCTTATGGCAGAGAGTATGTAAAGATACTTGAAGGACTGGAAGGTGGGGAAGTGCTTTTGCAGCAGACTCAGGCTTCTAAATCTGGTCAGAACAGAGGTAATAGTAACGGTAATGGAAGAACTCCTGCAGGTGGTATGGCTCCAGCTGGCGGATTCGGCGGAATGCCTCCTAGATAATCTGGAGGAACAATTATTATGAGTGAAACAGTTGTAAAAATAGAAAATGTTATCCGCACTTACAAAATGGGAGATAACGAAGTTCAGGCACTTAAGGGTGTGAGCTTTGAAATACAGCAGGGGGAATTTCTTGCAATTATGGGGCCTTCCGGCTCTGGAAAATCTACCTGTATGAATATGATTGGCTGCCTTGACCGTCCAACTTCTGGGACTGTAGAAATAAACGGAAAATTGACTTCAGAAATGAGTGAAAAAGAGCTGGCCGTTCTTAGAAATAAGACTATCGGATTTGTATTTCAGCAGTATCATCTGATTCCTGGAATGACGGTTCTGGAAAATGTAATGCTCCCTTTGAAATATCAAAAAATGGATGTGGGAACCCGTAAAGAACTGGCTGTAAAATCATTAAAATCTGTAGGATTGGAAGAAAGAATACATCACCGGCCTCACGAACTTTCCGGTGGGCAAAAACAGCGTGTTGCAATTGCCCGAGCCATGGTTACATCTCCAAAAATCCTGCTGGCAGATGAACCAACTGGGGCTTTGGATTCGATAACCGGTAAACAGGTAATGGAGCTTTTTCGTCAGATTAATAAAGAGCAGGGAACAACAATAATTATAGTTACCCATGACCCAGGAATTGGTGCTTCAATGAATCGTTGCATCAGAATTCTGGATGGACTGATTCAGCAGGAGGCTTAAATGTTAGAAGATTTTTTATATGCACTTCAAAGCTTTAGAAGAAATAAAACACGAACATTTTTGTCTCTTCTGGGTGTAATTATTGGTGTAGCATCTGTAATTGTAATTACCAGTATGGGAAGCAGCTCTACAAAGCAGGTTCAAGACACTTTTGGTTCTGCAGGACTTGATGTAGTCAGCATTACCGGTGGACGAATGACAAGAGGTAGAAATGCGACTTTGCAGTTGAATGAAAGCTTTGGTACAGAACTGTTTAATCATGTGCAGAACATAAAGAAAGTTTGGTACAAAAATAATTTAAGTGCCACTTTGGCATATGGGGAATCCTCTTCATCTGTCAGTTGTTCTGCCATAGAAACAGGATATCTGGAAATGTACAAAATGGAACTGGAGTCGGGAACATTTTTTAATGTAACTGATAATGAAGAAGGTGTTCAAAAAATCATCCTTAGTCATGATACAGCCCAGGATTTTTTCCCAGCAGGAGATGCAGTTGGTAAGGCTGTAAAACTGGTAGTGGGAAAGGTTACTTTCGGGTTTGAGGTTATTGGGGTATTGAAGGAGCAGACTTCTGGTATGGAAAATGGTTCTGCCTATATTCCAAGAGGATTTTATGAAAAGAAAATAAAACCAAATCCTAATGCCGATTCAGTAATGGTGCAGGCAATCTCCAATGAAAAAGCTACTGAACTGGTTGGTGTTATTAACGATTATTGTACAGAAAAATCTGGCAGTGAATATGCAGTTCGTGTTACTTCCATGCAGTCTATGATGGATCAGATGAGTGAAATTACAAATACTATGAGCATGATGCTTAGTGCCATTGCAGCAATTTCCCTGCTGGTTGGTGGTATTGGCATTATGAATATTATGATTGTAACAGTTACCGAACGAAAACAGGAAATTGGAATTCGCAAGGCATTGGGTGCTTCCCCTGCAGATATTCGCCAGCAGTTCCTGATTGAATCAGCCAGCATTACTTTGATTGGAGGCTTTATTGGAGTTCTAGTAGGAATAATTATAAGTCTTGTAGTTGAGTGGGTTCAAAAACAGGCTCTTATAGTGAATACAAATGCCTGTCTTATAGCTTTTGTATTCAGTGTGTTTGTAGGAATATTCTTTGGATTGAACCCTGCCAGTCGTGCTGCAAAGCTTGATCCTGTTGTTGCTTTAAGCGGGGAGTAGTTCAATGTATTGCCATTGCCCTGAGGCTAGAGTCTCTGGCAGCTGGTAAGAACCTATAGAAATTCTTTTAAGGTTTATAACTTCATTTCCAAGGGCGCGGAATATGCGGCGCACCTCGTGAAACTTGCCTTCGGTTACTGTGACGTGCCAGAGGGTGAGAGCTTTATTCAGTGGCTGGAGTTCTGCAGGGGCAGCCAGCTGTTCCGGGGCTTTTTTTTCCGATGGAAGGAGAAGACCGGAAGCTGCTCGTGTTGTGTAGTCCTGTGTGCCTGGCTGAGAAAGTTCTGCAATATAGGTTTTAGTGATATTGCTTTCCGGGGCTGTCAGTTTATGAGAAAAGTTACCGTCTGTTGTAAAAAGTAGCAGACCAGAAGTGTCACAGTCCAGGCGGCCTACGGTGTGAAGCCGGTTGCCCCGTTTTGCGTTCTGTACCAGATTCTGCAGCTCAGGAGAAAGAAGTTCATAAACTGTGTGATGGGAGTCAGAAACTGCAGAGCATACATAGCCTGCGGGTTTATTCATCATCAGGTAGATTTTGTGTTCCGTTCCCAAAATACACCGTCCCTGTATCCTTGAATAGATTTATCTTCATCTGCCAGCTGTAAACGTTTTTCTGCCAGCATGCAGTATTCCTTGTCCATTTCAATTCCGCAGTAATGGCGGCCAAGTTTTTTTGCTGTTACACTTGCAGTGCCACTTCCCAAAAATGGGTCAAAAATAATGTCTCCTGGTCGGGAAGATGCCAGAATCAACTTAGCATAGAGCTTTTCCGGTTTTTGAGTAGGGTGGTCTGTATTTTCAGGCATAGACCAGAAAGGAATGCTAATATCATCCCAGAAGTTTGAAGGGTAGGTGAGGCGAAAATTACCTTCCTCAGATTCTTCCCAATCCTTTGGCTTTCCATCAACCTTATATGGGGCAATAACCTTGCGTTTCATTTTTACAGCTTCTACATCAAAATAATAGTCGTCAGGATTTTTTACAGCATACCAGATGTCTTCCATGCCGTTTTTCCAGTTCGATTTTGCGCCACGTCCCTTTTCCCGCTGCCAGGTAATACGGTTTAGAATTGTCAGCTCTTTTTCTATTGCCCGCTGCAGGGAAGATGTGCATTTCCAGTCGCCGCACATGTAAAGGCTGCCATTGGGTTTAAGCTTTTTGCAAACCTGTGGAAACCACGTAGCAAGATATTCGTCGTAGGATTCGTCAGAGCGGGCATTGAAAATTTTGCCGTTGAAGTTTTTTGTAAGATTGTAAGGTGGATCTATGATAATCAAATCTGCAAAAGAGTCCGGAAGAAGAGGCAGTGTTTCCAAAATGTCCCCGCAGAGGGTTTTGTCGATAATCTGTTCTATAGAAAAAGTGGCTTTTTGAGTTACAAGTTTTGCTTCCAAGGCAGGAATTTCCTCTTCAGATAGAGTAAGAGTCCTGTTTCTGCCGGCACGAATTTTTTGATCCATAAACTCAGTGTATCATAAATGTAAAATTTAAAAAAGAGGGTGCATTGCATCACGTTAAATATAACCCAAAATAGAAGCCGGAACAGAGATGTCAGTCATCAGCGTATCACCGATACGCTGATGACTGACATCTCTGTTCCACAATTACATACAGTTATAGTGTTTTTGTTTAAAATGTTTGTAAATCAGGTATAAAGCAAACTAAATATGAAAACGGAAATATTGCAATTGAAAGAAAATAATTATTTGGGGCGTTGCGGGGCTGTTCTGGAGTAGATTTTGCCCCGCTGGGTGGGTAGCGGAAAAGACCGTAGCGAGCATTGCGAGCGAGGACTTTGGAGCGCAGGGAGGGGCTCCTCCCTCCTTTAGGTTATTGAGGTATGTCCCCATTTAATCGTATACTATTTTCATGATTCAGATATTTGGAACAACTAAAAGTTTTGATACAAAAAAAGCGCAGATGTGGTTTAAGGAACGACGAATTCCTTTTCAGTTTATTGATTTGAAGGAAAAGGAAATGAGCGGTGGGGAGTTTGACTCGGTGGTGACTGCGTTGGCTCGGGAATTTGGAAGCAGAGCAGATGCTATTGATGCATTGATTGATAAAAGCGGCAAAGATTATAGTGAAATCGCTTATTTGGATGATGCTGATAAGGCTGACAAATTGCTGGAAAATCAGAAGCTTCTGAAGCAGCCAATCTGTAGAAATGGTAAGGATAAGGCTACTGTGGGGTTAAATACAAAGGTCTGGGAAACCTGGAAATAGGCCCCAGACTTTAGAAATTATTTATTTTTCAATAAATCGCGAATCTCTTCAAGAAGAACTGCTTCATCAGATTTTACAACTGGTGCTGGTTCTTCTGGTTTTGCTTCTTCCTTCTTCTTGAATTTTTCAAAAAGTCGGATTACCGCAAAAATACAAAGAGAAATAATCAGAAAGTCTACAATTGTCTGGATAAAGTTTCCGTAGGCAATTTTTGCTTCTCCAATAGTGATACTCAATTCTAAGAAATTCAAACCTCCAATCAAAAGTCCGATTAAAGGCATAACGATATCGTTTACGAGGCTTGTAACAATTTTTCCGAAGGCACCACCAATGATAACACCAACAGCCATGTCTACAACGTTTCCTCGTGAAATAAACTTTTTGAATGCACTGAGCTCTTTTCCGGCAGCTCCAAGTCCGTCTTTAATACTTGCCACAATTTCCTCCTGTGCAGCGCTTTTTTATATTATACCGCTAGATTATGCAGAATGTAACCAATAAATACGCTTAACGTCAGAACGGCAACTACCAGAAAAAGTCTGAATATGACCTTTCCTGGTTTGATTTTTTCGTTCTGAGGTTCATCTTCAAGTTTAAGTTCGTAAATGGTTTTGTCTTCGTCATTTCTGATTTTTAACTTTCGTGCCATATTAAGCCACCTTCATTCATTTTAGATAGAACAAGAGTTTGACTGACGTTCTTCTGGATGCGCAACTTCAAATCCACAGTCAGCCTGGGCATTCAAGTCTCTAAGCTCCATTTTCCCGTCAATGTACAGCTGATAGTCAATTCCGCAGTCTTCAAATCCACAGCCAACTTCAAAGCCGTCTCCAAGACTACCGTAAACAATCTGCTCTCTTTCTTCTTTTGTTGTATCTTTTATTAAAATGCTCTTCATAATGATGATGATAGCTTATTTTTTTAGTTCTGACGAGAGGAAAATATTATCTTAACTTTTTAATGATTTTTTACTAATGTATTTTCATGCAATACGAAAAAATTATTGAGGCTGTTTTTATAGATCGTCCTAATCGTTTTATTGCCCATGTTGAAGTTGATGGAAAAGTTGAAACTGTACATGTAAAAAATACTGGCCGATGTAAAGAGCTTTTGCTGCCAGGGTGTACCGTGATATTGGAGGATTTTCGTGGACGGCAGGGTTTTGAAAATCGCAAAACTAAGTTTGATTTGATTGCTGTTTATAAAGAAACTGAGAATGGAACCTTGCTGATTAATATGGATAGTCAGGCACCTAATAAGGTTGTTGCAGAATGGCTTGCAGAACAGAAATATGATTATATAAAGCCTGAGTTTTGTTTTGGAAAGTCCCGTGTAGATTTTTATATGGAAAAAGAATCTGCAGCTGGAGTTCAGAAGTTTCTTATGGAAGTAAAAGGCTGTACTTTGGAAAAAGATGGTACAGGATATTTTCCAGATGCTCCGACTGAAAGGGGAGTGAAACACTTGCATGAGCTGGCAGCCGCTTCAGAACAAGGCTACAGCTGTTATCTGGCTTTTGTAATTCAGATTCCTGGGGTGAAGATTGTTCTGCCAAATGTTGAAACCCACCCTGAATTTAGTGTTGCACTGGAGGCAGCCCAAAAAGCAGGTGTGGAAATTCTGTATCTTCAATGTGATGTTAGAGAGAATTCATTGAAAATTCTTTAAAATCTACAGCACCTTCACCTTCGAAAGTTCCACAGTCCTTCGTAGTGATAAGTGCCCAGTAGACTGTCTGCTACAGCCCAGCAAAGCTCGTGCATCCAAGTTGAGCTGTAAATGAAGTAATATTTTCCATTGATTTTTCATATATTGCCTCTGTTAATTATTTATAAATTATTTTTAGGAAAGAACATATTCTTCACCTGGGGCAAGTATAATTACCCGTTGAGGATTTACAACATTATCAAGAATATTCTGGGGATTTCCGTTGAAAGGAGTCATTTCCGGGGCATCAACAGTTCCCCAATGAATCAGAATAAGCTTTGAATCTGGATAATTATCTGCCAGTTTATAGGCATTGTTCAGACCAATATGATATTCATTATCAGAAAAATCAAAAAGAATTACATCTGGTGCTTCCATTTTTAATTGTTCGTCCATCAGACGTGAATCACCTACATACCAGATTTTCTTTCCTTTATAATTGAGATAAAAACCACAATATTCTTTTTTGTCCCATTTTCTGTAATTGAATTCTTCAACATAATTCTGCCAGTCATGATCACATGGAGTAATTGTAATCTCTACGTCTTTAATATTGAATTTATCATTCCAGGTATGACCGATAGCTTTTGCATCACATTCATTTTTCATCAAAGAAGCAACATAGTAAGAAGCATGAATTTCATCTGTTATGTTTTTCAACTGTTTTAAGGTTTCTCGAGAGTAATGATCATTATCAACATGAGAAACAAGATATCCATCAACATGTTTAATGATTTCAGGTTTAGCAACCATATCAATCAAAAGCGGCATATCAAAGCCAGTAAGGAGAGGATCTATTAAAATAATTATTCCGTAAAAATTGATAAAAGCTCCGCCGCCGCCAAGCCAGTGAATACCAATATGATTTTTATTTTCAAAATCTTTGGAAGAAAGTTGAATTGATTTTAAAGCCTGAGCCTGTCCCTTTTTATTGATTTGGAATTTGTTCATAGAAATCCTCTGAAAACATTATACAAAAGAAATTCCGATTCTTAAATAAAAAAAACACCAGCCGTCTTAAAAGAAGCTGGTGTTTATCACTTAAATCAGTTTAACCTATTTAAGATTAATCATTGACTTATCATTACCGAGTTTCGCTTTGGTCGCATTAATTGAATCAGCCCACTGACCTTTGAACCTCAGAGCCTATGCTTTGTATTGGGCAAATACAGGAAGTCAGCAATTTAACAGAAGAACTTTTGAAGAAGAACTGGAAATGCAAACAGAAATAAAATCCAGACAGTGCCAGGCGGTGGTTTTGTTACAAATGAAATCAAACTGCCAGAAAAATAGAATGAACTTGTAGCGCCTTTAGGTTATGAACCAATTGAAATTTTCTATATTAGTGGTAAATTTAATGTAGACTGAAAAAGTCCGGCTGCCCTAAAACCCAGATTAATTGGAGGCTTTATGAAAAAAATATTTTTCTTATTACTAATGGTTATTGCATTTTCTTCTATAACTATTTTTGCTCAGAGTAAAACTAAAATTGAATTTTCTGCAAAGGATATTAACAACAAAAATATTACAAGCGAAATTTTTGAAGATGCAGAATTAACAATGATAAATATATGGGGAACTTTTTGCGGACCTTGTATTAAAGAAATGCCTGATTTGGCTCAATTAAATAAAAATAACGAAAATAAAGGCTTTCAAATTATTGGAATCGTGATTGATGCAGTGAATAGAAAAGGGCTTCCAGATTCAAAACAAATGGACGTTGCAAAAAAAATAGTAAAGCAGACAGGAGCAGATTATATTCACATTGTTCCAGATTCAAAATTACTGAATGGAATATTACAGAATGTATTTGCAGTTCCAACAACCATTTTTGTAGATAAAAATGGAAATCAAGTTGGTGAAACTTATACAGGAAGCAGAAGTCTTGCAGACTGGCAGAAGATTGTAGACAGCTTAATAAAATAAAATGAAACATAGAATAATCTCTATTGGTGTGCTAGTTTTAAGTATTTCACTTATAATTTCAGGAATTTTCGCAGGGGAAGCAGAATCTGTAATTGAAAAAGCAACAAGAATCTGTATGGAGTGTATAGGAATTGGGTAAGATTTCGAAAGTACGACTTTTAATACAGGCAGCTTTTACCGCTCTTTCAAATGGATATGTAAAAGGTTTTGCTCATGGAAAAATTTATCAAGGTGATTTGAAATATGTTTGTGTTCCAGGAATGAACTGCTATTCCTGTCCCGGAGCATTAGGTTCCTGTCCTATTGGAGCTCTTCAATCTACCTTAAGTTCCCGGGAATATAAAATTTCTCTTTATGTTTTTGGTCTTATTTCACTATTTGGTGTTATCTTTGGACGGTTTATCTGCGGCTTTTTATGTCCTTTTGGCTTAATTCAGGATTTACTATTTAAGATTCCTTTTGTAAAAAAAGTTCGAAAATTAAAAGGAGAAAAATTTCTTAGAGGCATCCGGTTTTTGATTCTTGCAGTTTTTGTAATTATCCTGCCTATGTTTATAATAGATATTACAGGATTAGGAAAACCCTGGTTTTGTAAATATATTTGTCCTGTTGGAACACTAGAAGGGGGAATTCCCCTGGTTTTAATGAATGAAAGCTTGCGTTCTGCAATAGGCTTTTTGTTTAAATGGAAAGTTGCCATCTTAATTGCTATTCTGTTTTTTTCAATTATTATATACAGACCATTCTGCAGATACATTTGTCCTCTTGGTGCAATTTATGGTATTTTTAATAAAATATCCTTTGTCAGATATAGAGTTGATAAATCAAAATGTACAAAATGTGGACTTTGTCAAAAAAAATGTGAACTGAATATAAAAGTTTACGAAAACCCGAATTCAATGGATTGTATTCGATGCGGAAAATGTATGGAATCATGTCCCGTAAAAGCGATAAAAATGGGATAAACCTGACTCTGACGGTATGAACAGCCTGTCATGTTACTTGATATAATAGAGGTTCTG
>JAEDFX010000028.1 GCA_016297805.1 Treponema sp.
TAATAAAAAAGAGATGCATTACTTTCAAAGAAATGCATCTCTTTTTAGAAAATCTATTAACTGTAACTAACTATAATTAGTCGATAGATACTGTAGCAGCGTAAGCCTGTGAAAGCTTGTTGCCATCTTTAACCATCTTAACCATTACAGCAGATTTAATTGGGTTACGTTTTTCATCAAATCTAATATGACCTGTTACGTAATCACCGTTTGTCTTTTCAATTGCATCGCGAACTTTTGCAGCATCTGTTGTACCAGCAGCTACAATTGCATCCTTCAACATATACATTGAGTCATATCCAAGAGCAGCAAATGCGTTTGGTTTTTTACCGTATTTCTTTTCAAAGTTTCCAACGAATTTCTTTACAGCTGGAGCATCTGAGTCTTCAGCATAGTGATTTGAATAGTAACCATTCAAAACTTCATCACCAGCGTTTTCTGTAAGTCCGTCCCAACCATCAGCACCAACGAGAGGAGTGTTAACACCCTGTGCACGGAGCTGTTTAGCAATAAGAGCTACAGTTGCATAGTAGTCTGGAAGGTAAACAACATCAGGATTAGCAGCCTTTACTTTAGTAATGATTGCGTTGAAGTCTTTTTCACCTGTTCCGTAAGATTCTTTAGCTACGATTGTACCACCCTGTTTTGTGAATTCAGATTCGAAGTTTTCCATAAGACCTACAGAATAGTCGTTTCCGATATCATAAAGGATAGCAGCTTTTTTAGCACCAAGATTTTCATAAGAGAATTTTCCACCAACACGCCCCTGGAATGGATCGATGAAACATGTACGGAAAATAAAGTTACCAGCGTCTGTGATTGCAGGAGCTGTAGCTGCAGGAGCAATCTGAAGAACCTTGTTTGCCTGAGCCTGTGATGTAATAGCAAGTGTACATCCAGAAGTCAAAGAACCAATGATAAGTCTTGTCTTATCTTTTGTGATGAGCTTTTTATAAGCAGATACAGATTTTGCTGGGTCACCTTCATCATCTTCACAAATGAATTCTACCTGCTTACCGTTAATTCCACCAGCTGCGTTGATTTCTGCAATAGCAAGATCAATACCGTTTTTACATTCAACACCGTAAACAGCAACGCCACCAGAAAGAGGTGCAACACCACCAATTTTAATTGTAGCAGCCTTTTTAGGTGCTGCAGAAAGAGAAGCAGTAGCAGCCAAAACCATAGCAGCTGCAATAGCTGATTTTAATGATTTATTCATTTTATCCTCCAAAATAAATACTAAATCTGAATATTATAGAATTCTGATTTTTTGGTAAATACCTTTATTCGGAGTAAAAATTTGTAAAATTTATAAAAACTTATACAGTTCTTCCATCCCAATCTTTTGAACGGCTTCTTTCATAATTAATTGCCGCATCAAAATCTACTTCTGGGGCACAGTTTCTTTCAAAATTTAAGGCAGTCTGGTGAAGACGTTTTATACAATCAGATTTATCATTATAACCAAGCTTTGATTTTTCAATACTTTCTCTAAGAACTCTAATTGATTCATCATAAATTGTGATTGGAACAGGGAATGGATGTCCGTCTTTACCACCATGAGCAAAACTAAAGCGGGCAGGGTCTTTAAACCGACTTGGAGTTCCGTAAATTACTTCGCTGACTAAAGCTAACGACTGTAAGGTACGAGGTCCAAGTCCTGGTGTTAGCATAAGTGATTCAAAATCTTTTGGCTGAGTTTCATAAGCCGTTGCAAGAACACCGCCAAGACGTTTTAAATCCACATCTTCTGCACGAACTTCATGGTGAGCCGGCATAACAATACTTCGCCCACCAATCTGGATGCTTACATCATCACCAACTGGAAAAGCATCTTCCATTTCTGGAAAAAGACTACCCTGAACAATTGGAGTATTTTTTTTGATAGAATCAACCTTTCCACCAGACATAAGAATCATCTCACTTTCAGGCTTCCCAATCTGAGCAATTTCTGTCAAAACCTTTTCAGGATGTTCAACACTTAATCCCAAAATACTGCTTCTTGCAGTTCCCGCATCCCCATCAGTCAGATTAAGAATTTTTCCACGGTTATCACCAACAACACCTGTATGAGGTTCTTCCACAAAGCTTCTTAAATCTGAAGAACACCAGTGATAACGACGTGCCTTTTTTTCGTTGGCGTTCATACCCTGCTGAACAACAGCCCAGTTTCCGTTTTTAGTCACAATAAAATTATGCTGATAAAGCTGAAATCCATCCTGAATTGCATTGTTGTCTACCTTTGCAACCAGCTTACTGTTACGTACAAGTTCATTTCCATCCAACCCGATTTTGTCACCAATGGTTATAAGTTCATCAGGAGTAAGACGGGAATATTTTCCACGGCCACCACAAACATAAATTCCCAGTTCTTTGGAACGGGCATTCAGACCTCGCTTTAAGGCATACATAACTGAAGTAGTAATTCCAGAACTATGCCAGTCCATCCCCATAACTGCACCAAAACTCTGGAACCACAAAGGGTCGCTAAGACGTACAAGAACTTCATCCATCCCAAAATTTTCAATCAGGGACTCAGTAATCAAAGTTCCCATGATCATCATTCTGTCTGCAAGCCATTTAGGAACTGTCCCTGTGTGAAGAGGTAAATCTGCATGCCCGGAATTTCTCATTTTTCCACCCATTTTTATTATAGCACGTTTATGATATAATAAATCTATGCTTAACGAATCAAACTTTTCAAATAAAACAATTTTTTCTTTCGAGATTTTCCCTCCAAAGAAAAACATGCCTATCGATACAATTTTTAACACCTTAAATGAACTTAAAGATCTTAGACCTGATTTTATTTCCGTTACTTTTGGTGCAGGTGGCAGCGAAAATTGTGATAATGCTTTGGCTATTGCTAAAAAAATAAAAGATGACTGTAATGTTGAATCAGTAATTCATATGCCTTGTATCAATATGAATAAAGCTGATGCTAAATATTGTCTTGAACAGTTCCAGAACGCTGGTATTGAAAATATTCTGGCTTTACGTGGTGATAGAGTAGAAGGAAAAGAACCTTACGATGATTTCCCACACGCCAGCGATTTAATTCAGTTTATTCAGAATTTTGATGCTTTGCGCACTGATGGAAAAAAATTCAAGATTCTGGGCGCATGTTATCCAGAACTTCATCCTCAGTCTCCAAATGTATTTGATGATATTGATAACCTTAAAAAGAAAGTTGATGCAGGAGCCAGTCATCTTTTAAGCCAGCTTTTCTTTGATAATGAAAAATTTTACCGTTTCCAGGAACGCTGCCAGATAAAAGGAATTAATGTTCCAATTGAAGCCGGAATTATGCCTGCCACAAACAAAAAATCTATTGAACGTATGGTAAGCATGACTAATGCCGTTTTACCTAAAAAGTTTACAGATATGCTGGAACGTTACGGCGACCATCCTGATGCTATCCGTGATGCAGGTATTGCTTACGCAATCGACCAGATTGTTGATTTGGTTACTCACGGCGTTCAAGGTATCCATCTTTACACTATGAACAATCCTCTCGTTGCAAGAAAAATTTATGAAGCAACAAAAAGCCTTTTTGAAGTTGCTCCAAAAAATATTTAAAATAAAAAAACTTCGGTTTGAACCGAAGCTTTTTTATTTTAAATTTCAATAATTATTTTACCAAAGTTACATCAAAACAAATGTAATCTGATCCACCAATTCCAACCTGTGGAATACCGCGTGGACCATAAGCCATAGCAGGTGGAAGAACCATGTGACGTTCTTCACCATATTCCATGTCCTGAACCATCAAGTCAAATCCTTCAATCATTTCATGACCAGCTGTTGTAAAATCTAAAGGTTCATGTCCCTGTGGATGATATTTCTTAGAAGCATCAAAAACTGTATCTGTTCCAGCAACAGTATATACTCTGTAATCTACAGTTACTTTCTTGCCTTTACCAGCTTTTTTACCATTTCCTTTTTTAAGAGTTTTGTAGTAAATGCCTTCTGGTGTTTTTTCACAGCCTTCAATTACTGCAGCCATTTTTTTAGCAGCAGCTTCTTCGTTTTTCTTTTTCTGTTCTTCAATAAGTCTGTCAAAATCAGCCTGTGTAGCAGTGAATTTTTCTGCTTCAGCACCCTGACGGATAATTTCAAGCTTTGTAATATGGTCGCCCTGAGCAACTGCATCTACAACATCCTGACCAGTAACTACTTCACCAAAAATTGTATGTTTATGATTCAACCAGTCTGTAGGAACATGTGTAATAAAGAACTGACTTCCATTTGTATTTGCACCAGAGTTTGCCATAGCAAGTTTACCAGGTTTATCAAAAATCAATTCATCTACAAATTCATCTGGGAACTTATAACCAGGACCACCAGTACCGTTACCCTGTGGATCACCACCCTGAATCATAAAGTCTGCAATTACACGGTGGAATTTTAATCCATCATAATAATGCTTACCTTTTGCAGCATCCAAAGTACCTTCTGCCAAACCAACAAAGTTAGTTACAGTCATTGGAGTTTTCTTGTAATAGAGTTCCAATACAATTTCGCCCTTTTCTGTTGTAAGAACTGCGAATACACCTTCTTTTCCTTTCAAAGCTTCCACTGTTTTCCCCTTTGGACTGCAGGCAGCTGATGAAACAATCAAACTACCTAATAAAAGTCCTAAAAATATTTTTTTTAGTTTTATCATTAACTTCTCCCATTACCGTCTAGAACTGAGTTATAAACCACTTATAAATTGCATCCATTCTTGATGTCATTGAATCAGTGATTTGACCTTTAATTCCTGGGAATTTTACGCTATCAATATCTGTAGTCAAATAAAGAAGTAAGTCATCTCCGCAATCTTCCAGTAAAATATTAATTACCATTTTTCCAGGATAAATTGCCTTGAATGGACCAAGCCCCATTACATCAGTAATTTTGAACTGACACAACAACTGATCTTCATTCTGGAAATAAAACAGTTTATAGTGATTTACACCAAAACTATTATCATCCTGCATACAATAAGAAATCTGACCATCAGCATTACCTGTATTTACATCGTCAATTTTATGGTTGCTGTTTTCACCATCAACCATGTAGCATTTTTCATACAAAACACATTCTTTTTTCTTTGTTGTGGAATAATAGGTCATTCCTTCCATTTTTGAAACAGAACGAACAATTCTTGCTACATCATCAATTCCTATCGTTGTCGCATTAGAATTACTTTTTTTAAGTAAGTCCTTTTTAGACAAACAATAGATTGATTCGTATGTAAAAGGATAGTTCTTATTAGCCTTTTCAACTGCACTCTGATTTATTGTTTCAGAGTAAGAAGATTTTGGCATCAGCAAAAATCCCTTAGAACCATCATCTCTTGTTTGAATGACTACACCTTTATCCATTAGTTCGTCATAATATTTAGAATCTACAAGCTCCTTAACCTTTGTGTTTTCTGCAAAAATTGGAGCCAAAAATAAAGCAGTTAGAACAATCAAACAAGATTTTTTAAGATTAATTTTCATTAGCGAATACCCTTGTAAATAACGCGAACCTGTTTGTAAACGCCTTCTCCTTCACTTTTTGTTTCAACATCTGGAATATCGTTCAATGTTGTGTGAATAAGACGACGTTCAAAAGGATTCATAGGTTCAAGCAAAATTGAATTTCTTGAAGAGCGAACTTTATCTGCTGTTGTATATGCCAAACGAACCAAAGATTCTTCACGGCGGATACGATAATTTTCTGTATCAAGAATTACACGAACTTCTTCATGTCCAAGGCGTCCTGCATAAATGTTAGCAAGAAGCTGCAAAGCATCAAGATTTTTACCTTTACGTCCAATCAAAATAGAAGAGTGTGATGATTCAAGTTTAATACCAAGCTTCTTTTCTTCACGATAAGAAACCTGAACTTTTACATCATATCCCATTTTTTCAATTATAGACTGAATGAATTCAATTAATTTCTGTTCAAATTCACCCTGTGGAAGAGGATCTGCTACAATTCTAGAATGATTTTCTACAGAAGATGATTCATTAAAAGAACCTGCCTTATCATCATCCAGAGTATGAACACGGATTTTTACATATCCTTTCTTAAAAATTGAATTTTTCTGAGTTTCTAAAATTTCTACATCGAACTGATCTCTTTCCAATCCCAATTCATTAGCAGCCATTTCAATAGCTTCTTTTTCAGTTTTTCCTTCAAATTCGTAAGTCATTTTATATATACCTCTTAATTATTTTCTTTTTGCTTTAGGTGGTAATTTTTTATTTGAATTATTATTTGCCATTTCTGCTTTTTTTGCAGCCATCATTTTATTAATAAAAATCTGCTGAATCATCTGCAAAATATTACTTGTAAGCCAATACAACAAAAGTCCTGCAGGTGCATTATAGAACATAAAGAAGAAAATCAATGGCATACCATACATCATAAATTTCATTGTAGCCTGACTTTGTCCTGCTCCAGCCTGTCCATACTGAGTAATTTTTCCAGAAAGCAACTGTGTAGCTACATAAATTACTGGCAAAATTCGTATCTGGTTTCCAAGTAAAGGAATATTAAACTTCAATGTATAAACACTATCACCTGTTGAAAGATCTGGAATCCAATTAGGAATAAATAAAGCTCCACGGAATTCAAAATAGTTGTTAAACAAGTTATACATAGAAATCAAAATTAAGAACTGGAAAATCATTGGTAAACAACCACTTGCCGGGTTATAACCTGCTTCCTGATAAAGTTTAGAAGTTTCCATCTGCAATTTCTGCTGATCGTTTTTGTATTTTTCCTGCAATGCCTGCATTTTTGGCTGCAATTCCTGCATCTTCAAAGTACCAAGAGACTGTTTCTTTGAAAGAGGGAACATAACAATCTTAAGTAACAATGTCATTATGATGATTGTTGCACCCCAGTTTGGAATTACTTTGTACAGAATCTTCATAATCCATTTAAGGATTGTTTCAAGCCAGTTTAACCATCCGCTTGTCTGTATAGCTTCTGAAAGCTTTTTACCGCCAAATCCCCAGCTGTTGTTTTCTGCAATGTTATAGCGTTTTAATTCTTTATCATCACGTGGTCCAAAATACATATAGTATGTATCCTGAATATCAGTACCAGAGAATGCACGGCGTTCTGCAAATGCCTGAGCATTAGCAAAATCTCCAGTTTCAAGCTTTGATGAATAATAAGTAGCATTAATTGTTTCTGGTGCATTAGGAATCATCAGTTCAATAAAGTATTTACCAGCAATACCTGTCCAAATACTTTCTTTATCATTTTTCTTGAACTGACCATTTGCAAGAATAGTTCTTTTATATTTATTGCCGTTATAAGTTACAAACTGACGGTTTTCGTATCTATTCTGTTTTGGATCATAACGAGGTCCAAGCTGTGGAGAAGTTCTGATTGTATATGAAACTCCATCAAAATTTACACCTGAATTATCTGGAGCATGCATTAAAACTTCAAGCTTAAATAAATATTCACCAGGTTTGAAAGTATATTTTTTACCAACAGTAACTTTTTTTCCGTTTACATTTATATTTTTCTTAAATAAATATGTGTAATCGTCAATTTTTTCTGTTGTAAATAAATCATTTACAATTTTTGAATCTACATTTCCAAAGGACAGAGCACATGTTCTGTTTAATGAAGTTACATTATCAGACAATTCAACTCCAGTATCTGTATCCATATCAAGATGATCCATCAATTTATAACTGATGATGTCACCACCTTTGTTTGTAAGAACAACTTCAATTTTGTCTGTAACAACTTTGAAAGTTTCTTCAGTTAAAATTTCATTTGATTCTTCTGTTTCTTCTTCAGTTGCTTCTGTTTCGGAAACTTCTGCAATCTGATTTTCTAATGATAATTCTTGTGGTTCTTCTGCAACTTCTACAGATTCAACAGGAGCACTAGGTCTCATTGAAGGGAAGAAGATTGGAAGAAGCATATAAGATGCAATAATGACAACTGTAGAAAGAACAATTGCCCAAATGGTATTTTTATCCAATTATATCTCCTGAAAGCGCCGAAGGCGCATTTTAAAATTTTTCAAGGAACCGGATCGTATCCGCCTTTATGAAATGGGTTACATTTTAAGATTCGCTTAATTGAAAGAAAAAGACCTTTTATAGGCCCATATTTTTTTATAGCTTCCAATGCATAAGCAGAACATGTTGGTGTAAATCTGCAACATGAACGATGCAATGGCGAGATAAAAATCTGATAGGCCCTTATTAAAGAACAAAGAAATTTTATAAAAAGATTTCTTAAACCACTGATTATTTTAATAACCACAGATTATTCCTTAAATAATCCTGCCTTTTGAAACAATAAACGAATTTGATCACATCGCGAGTGGAACGAATCATTTCCGGGATATATTAGAATTAACATATCGTACCCGGTGTTCAGATGTGATTTTAATAAACGATAGACTTCTCGGCTGTATCTTTTTGATAAGTTCCTTTCGACCGCGTTACCGTAGCCACGAATCAAAGGAAAACCTACTCGGTTCATACCCAGATTATTTTCAAGATAAAATATCTTTCCACCTGGAATACTTATCTTTTTTCCGCTTTTAAACAGCTTTTTAAAATCAGCGGGATTTTTTATACGCTCTTCACGCTTAAAAAATCCCGTTTTTATTAAGTCTGTTTCCATCCCTAGAATTAGTACTTCTTCTTTTCGTCAGAAACTGAAAGTTTTGCGCGACCCTTAGCACGTCTTCTAGCCAAAACTTTACGACCACCTTTTGTAGCCATACGAGCTCTGAAACCGAATTTTCTATTGCGTTTTACTTTACTTGGTTGATATGTTCTTTTCATGGAACGTACTCCTTTATATTAATTTAATATTTTTCTAGATTATAAATAAAATAGTAATAAAATATATCATTATTTTTTTGAATTGGTCAACATACTTTCCCGTATACTATCAAACTTGGCAAGTATTTCAGGAGGTAATGTTGTATCAAATCGTTTATCTATTTCGCTATTATCGGTATTTTTATTAAAAAACTTTTCTGCTTCTTTTTCTTGATTTGAAATTTTTACTTCCATCTCTTTTTGTGTTTTTTTTAGTTGGTCTTCATAGGAATCATTCAAAGAAATGTTTGAACCTTTCATTCTAAAAGCAAGTGTTTGAATTTTTAATTCAGGAACATTCATCTGCAAGCCTTTTATAATAAACTTTTGATAGGTTCTTAAATACTGAATCCATCCAGAATGATCTGCTTCTACTAAAAGTACTCCATTCTTCAAATCAACAACTCTTGTATTATTAGCTAATCGTTCACCAATTGGCATACGTGTTTCGCTGTCTTCGCTTTCATATCTGTTTGAACGGACATTTGATACAACTTTTTTCCACACTGTAGAAATTTTATCAGCACGCTCAAATTCTTCACTTCTGTATTTTCCTACAATTTCGGAAAAACTCATTATCTGATTATCATTCATACCATTCCCCGTTTTTTATTTTATATATCTTTGTTGAATCGTGCATATATCTTTCATAAGGTTCACCAGGCAAAAATGTACAAAACAACTGATCATATTCCGGCAGCAGGGCAGTAAATTTTGCTCTCTTATCTGGATCCAATTCCAACAGTACATCGTCCATTAATAGAACTGGTTTTAAACCTGTTGAACGATTTAAGTAAATTGATTGTGCAACTCTAAGCAAAAGTGAAATCAATCTACATTGACCTGTAGAAGCAGTAGGAACAAATAAATGATGATTCAAAGTAAAATCAATTCTATCTCTATGAGGACCTGACAGAGTAGTTTCAAAATTTTTATCTTTTTCTCTTTGATTTATTAACAGCTGCTTTACAGTCTGATAATCAGGAATTCTAAAATTATTATCTACAGAAATTTCTTTCCATGAAGGATGATATGAAATTTGAACTCCATCTATACCTGTTATTTCTTTATAAATATTTCCAAAAATCTGATTGAACTGAAAAATAGCTTTTTTTCTTTTTTCCTGAATTATTAATCCAAGCTTTACAAACTGCTCATCATAAACATCCAGCATTTCATACTGATGATTTTTTAAAATAGTATTTCTGCTTTTTAAAACTTTTTTGTAATTTCTTAAATCATCAATGTAGGAAGAATCAAACAAGGTTAAAGACTGGTCAATAAAAAATCTGCGACATTCTGGTTCTCCAGTTGCAAATTTCATATCATCATGACAGAACAAAATACATGGAATTGTGTTTATAAGTTCTTTTCTGTCAGTTAATTTCTTTCCATTTTTTTTAATTGATTTTTTATTATTATCAAAAATTACAGAAACATTCTGAACATCATTTTCTGATTTCTGATACATGGAATTTAAACTGAAATTCAGTTCGCCATTTTTTATAATTTGAGAATCTACATGTGTTCTGAAAGAAACTCCGTAAGCTGAGTAATAAATGGATTCAAGAATATTACTTTTTCCTTGACCATTTTCTCCAACAAAATAGACCTCTCGTGAAGAAAGGTCTATTGTATCATTTTTCAGATTACGGAAATTATAAAATGTTTGATATAAGAACATAATAAATAATGATAACCTAAAAATTGCTTTCTCAATTTTTTTAACGGTTCTCTATTGAACAACGGCCGCCAGCGGCCTTACACATTTTAATAATTCATTGGCATAATTACATGAATATAATCACCAGAATTATCGCCTTTCATAATTACAGCTTTTGTAATATTAGCTTCTTCATCACCTTTTGCTTCATTGATATTAAAATCAAAAACTACATTTTCTGAATCAATTACTTTCAAAGGATCTGTAATATAGTTGTAGTTCAAAGCCATTGATATATTCTGACCTTCATATCTACAAGGAATTTCTTCATCAGCATTACCAATATCTGAATCAGGAGAAATAAGTTTTAAAACTCCAGAAGAAATCTTAAATATAATACGACTTACTTTTTTATCAACCATAATTGTTGTACGTTTAAGAGCAGAATCCAAATCAGCTTTATTAACCTGGAAAGACATTGTTAATCCTTCTGGAATAACTTTCTGATAATTAGGGAATTGACCTTCTATCAAAACTGATGAAAATTCTACATTAGAGAATTTTACAAAAATTGATTTATCAATAACTGCAATCTGAATATTTCCTTCATCTGGAGCATTCTTCAAAATACATCCTAAAATTTTTGTAGGAATAATTGCTGGCTGGAAATCTGGAACATTGAAACCTGTTTTAGTATCACAAGAAAGACGTCTTCCATCTGTTGCAACCATAGTAATTGAATCTTCTTTTTTTACAAAATAAACACCTGTCATGAAATATCTGTTTTTATCATCAGATACAGCAAAAATAGTTTCTTTAATCATTTCTTTAAATTCTTTTGAAGGTAATTCAAAGAAAGGTACATTTTCAGAAGTTCCAATTTCAGGGAATTTATCACTAGCCTGACTCTTAAGCTGGAACTTTACTTTTTTTGTAGTTGGTTTAATTGTTACACCAATATCTTCCTGAATAAATTCAATATCTCCAGAAGGAAGTGAAGAAAGGATACTCATAAATTTATCACAGAAAATTGTTGTTCGTCCTTCTTCCTGAATATCTACTGGAATAGTAGTTGTAAATTTAACTGTTGAATCTGTTGCTTTTATAATTAAAGCATTATTTTCAGCAATTAAAAGGATATTCGAAAGAATTGAAACAGGACTTTTGTTTGTAATAATCTCTTGTGCAATAGAAATTTCTTTAATCATTGCATCTCTATCAAAAATAAATTTCATTTAATTCTCCTTTTTCACAAACTTTATTTTTATTAAATTTATATAAATTTAGTAATAGTAATAATAAGCTATGTGAATTCTGTGGATAACTGACTTATTTATTTGTATTACAAAGAGTTGCAATGTTGATAAAAAATCATAACTTTTTAACTTTTTATCCACTTATCCACATTCTACTTAATAATTATTAAATTATCCACAACTAATAAACAAGTAATTAACTTTTTTTTATTTCTTATATTCTTTTATTTCCCTTACAAATAATTGTATTTTAGATTCCAATGAAGAATCAATTTTTATTTGATCAGCAACTTTATTGTAAGCTGTCATAATTGTTGAATGATCTTTTCCACCGAATTCATTTCCTAATTCAGTGTAAGAAATTTCTGTTAATTCTCTGGCAATATAGATAGCTATTTGTCTTGGTACAACAAATTTTTTATCTCTTTTTTTACTTTTTAAATCTGAGACAGAAATGTTGTAATTGTCGGCTATAACTTTTTGAATAGTATCAACAGAAATATTTTCAGCATCGTTTGAATTAATAATATCCTTTAAGAGATTTTTTACATTTTCAATACTTGGATTTTTACCTACTAAATCAGCATATCCAAAAACTTTATAGAGAGCAGCTTCCAGTTCTCGAACATTTGTTTCTACATTTTTTGCAATGTAGTCAATTATTTCTGAATCTAAAGTTTTACCCATTATTTCAGTTTTTTTCTGAAGAATAGCAATTCTTGTTTCATAATTAGGAGGCTGTAAATCAATGCAAAGACCATTTGAAAGTCTGCTTACAAGACGAGCAGCCATATTTTTTATTTCTTTAATAGGACGGTCACAAGTAAAAACCATCTGAGCATGTTTTTCATGTAATGCATTGAATGTATAGAATAGTTCTTCCTGAGTTGCATCTTTATTTTGTAAGAAATGAATATCATCCAAAAGAAGTACATCAAGATTTCTATATTTATTTTTAAACTCATTTACTTTTTTTGATGACAAAGAATTTGTAAATTCATTTGTAAAATTTTCTGCAGATACATAACAGATTTTTTGTTTTTCACCACCATTATTGTATATGTAATTACCAATTGATTGCATAAGATGAGTTTTACCTAATCCTGATCCTCCGTAAAGAAGAATAGGGTTATATTGTCTACCAGGATTTTTGGAAACAGCTAAAGCAGCATTGTAAGCAAAATTACTGTTATCTCCTGGAATAAATGTTTCAAAAGTAAATTCTTCCTGCAAAAGATGATGTTTCTTTTTTGGTAAAGAAATTTTCTCGTTTGTAAAATTATCTTCATCTTTTGAAATTTTAGGTTCAACTTTTTTTTCAATTATTTCTACAGGTTTTTCATCAGTTTTAACTTCAGATAAATTTTCTGATTTTACAATACAGTTGATTTTTAAATTTTGAAGACCTGTTACTTCTTTCAGTTTATTTTCAATAATTGTTAATGAACCTTTTGAAGTAACCTGATTTTTCATGAATGGAGAAGCAACAGAAACAGTAACCTCATTAATAGAATCTTCAACATAGTTAACATTGAAATTAAAAATGAAATCACTTTCTTTATCTTGTGCTATATAATTTTTATGAAGTTCTTCCATTGCATATTTAAATGCTTCTTCGTAAATCTTTTCTGACATAAGTTTCATTATCCTAGACTTCAAAAAAATCTTCAAGGGAATTTTTAATAACTAACAAGTGTTAGTTTATTTAAGACTAGAATTTAAATCTTAGTTAAAGTATAATATTATATTCTTATTATAATGACATTTATTTTGTGGGAAATATTTGTCAATTCAATCAAAGGAAAATTTAAATGTCTGATTATAGTGCTAGTAGCATTCAAGTTTTAAAAGGACTTGAGGCTGTAAGAAAAAGACCAGGTATGTATATTGGATCAACAGGTCCAAAGGGTCTTCATCATCTTGTTTATGAAACTGTAGATAACTGTATTGATGAAGCTATGGCTGGCTTCTGTGATAATATTGTAGTTGCTCTTGAAAAAGATGATATTGTTCGTGTTGAAGATAATGGACGTGGTATTCCAGTAGACATTCATCCAACTGAAAAAATAAGTGCTTTGGAACTTGTTTTGACAAGACTTCATGCAGGTGGAAAATTTGATAAGAGTTCTTATAAGGTTTCCGGTGGTTTGCACGGTGTTGGTGTATCCTGTGTAAATGCACTTTCTGACTGGCTTGAAGCAACTGTAAAAGTTAATGGTCACATATATCGTCAAAAGTACGAAAGGGGTGTTCCTAAAACAAAAGTAGAAACAATTGGCGATACTACTGAGCATGGAACAACAATCCGTTGGAAAGCTGATAAAACAATCTTTACAGTTACCACAACTTATGACTGGGATGTACTTATTCAGCGTTTGAAAGAACTTGCTTTCTTGAACAGTGGAATTGTAATTACCTTCCGCGATGAACGCCTTGAAAATCCAAAAGAAGAAGTTCTTAAATATGAAGGTGGTATTGTTCACTACGTTAAAGAACTTAATTCAAAATCAAAAGTAAAATATCCTGAAGAACCAATTTACATTGTTGGTGATAAAGCATATGAAGATCCTGAAAAAGGAACTGTAGTTACAGAACTTGCTTTCCAGTACAACGAAACTTATTCAGAAAATATTCATACTTATGTAAATGATATTCGCACTGGTGATGGTGGTACACACCTTGATGGTTTTAAATCAGCACTTTTGTGGGTATTAAATAAAGCTTTGGATTCAAATGAAAAGCTTAAAAAGAAGATGCCAAAAATTGACGGCGTAAAAGATCCAAAAGCTGATCAGTATGAAAAGCTTACTGGTGATGATGTTCGTGCTGGTCTTGTAGCAGTTCTTTCTATGAAGGTTCCTGAGCCAGAATTTGTAGGACAGACAAAAGATAAACTTGGTAACCCAGAAGTAAAAGGAATTGTAGATTCTCTTGTAAAAGAAAAGCTCACAATCTTCTTTGAAATGAATCCAGCTATTCTTGAAAAGGTTCTGGAAAAATCTATTGGTGAAGCAACTGCCCGTGTAGCTGCACGTAAAGCAAAAGAAGCTTCCCGCAAGAAGTCTGGAATTGCAGGCTTCTCAAAACCAGAAAAACTTTCTGACTGTTCAATTAAAGATAATCCAGAAATCTGTGAAGTATACATAGTCGAAGGAGACTCTGCCGGTGGTTCTGCAAAGAAGGGTAGAGATTCTAAAACTCAAGCAATTCTTCCTCTTTGGGGAAAAATGTTGAACGTAGAAAAAGTTGCAGCAGATAAAGTTGTAGGCAATGATAAGCTTGAACCAGTTATCAAAACACTTGGTACAGGTATTGGTAAAGATTTCAATATCGACAAATTACGTTATCACAAAATCATCATTATGGCCGATGCCGATGTTGATGGTTCTCATATTCGTACTTTGCTTTTAACATTCTTCTTCCGTTATATGCCAGAACTTATTGAACGTGGTCATATTTATTTGGCAATGCCTCCATTGTTCAAAGTTCAGCTTGGAAAGAAAGAACCTGTTTATTGTTATTCGGATGCCGAACGAGATGCCGCTTTGGATGCTCTTGGAGAATCTAGAGATAAAGCTGATGTTCAGCGATATAAAGGTCTTGGTGAAATGGATGGTAATCAGCTTTGGGAAACAACAATGGATCCTGCTCACCGCAAAATGAGAGTAGTAACAATTCCAGATGCAATTGCCGCAGATAAAATCTTTAGTATCTGTATGGGTGAAGAAGTTGAACCTCGCCGTGAATTTATTGAGTCTAACTCAAGCTATGCTAATTTGGATATTTAGTAAAACTACCAATCGTTAGTTTAAAATTAAAGGACTATAAAAATGTTAGAAGAAATAAAAACTGAAGAAGGCGGATCTGTAATTAAGATTCCAATCGAAGATGAAGTAAAACAGGCTTACATTGACTATTCAATGTCGGTAATTGTTCAGCGTGCTCTTCCAGATGTTCGTGATGGTCTTAAACCAGTTCATCGCCGAATCATGTATTCCATGGATGAACTTCATCTTGCCAGCGGTGGTAAAACTAAGAAATGTGCTACCATCGTCGGTGATGTACTTGGTCATTATCATCCACATGGAGATGCTTCAGTTTACGATGCACTGGTTCGTCTTGGACAGGATTTTGCTCAGCGTTATACAACAGTAACTCCACAGGGAAACTTTGGTACTATTGCCGGTGACCCTGCTGCCGCTTACCGATACACCGAAGCTAAGATGTCTAAAATCACAGAAGAAATGGTTGCAGACATCAAGAAAAATACAATTGATATGGTTCGCAACTTTGATGATACTTGTGATGAACCTTCAGTTCTTCCTGCAGCTTTCCCATTCCTTCTTTGTAATGGTACAACTGGTATTGCAGTAGGTATGGCAACAAATATGCCTTCTCATAACTTACGAGAGGTAGCTTCGGCAATTGCAGCATATATTGATAATCCTGATATTAAAATTTCAGAATTGATGCAGCACATTAAAGGTCCAGACTTTCCAACTGGCGGTATTATTTATGGTACTGCAGGAATTAAAAAAGCATACGAAACTGGACGTGGAAAAATTGTAATCCGTTCCAAGTTTACAATCGAAACAGATAAACGTGGTCGTGAATCAATTGTATTTACAGAAGTTCCTTACGGTGTAAATACAACAAACATCATTAAGAAAATTAATCAGCTTAAAGATGAAAAAGCAATTGAAGGAATTGTAGAAGCAAACGATGAAACTTCAGACCGTGTTGGTATGCGTCTTGTAGTTGAACTTAAAAAAGGTGCAATTACAAAAATCGTTCTTAATCAGCTTTTTGCAAAAACAGAACTTCAGTCAAATTTTGGTGTTATTAATCTTGCACTTGTTCCTCAGGAAAAAGAAGGAACTCCTCGTTATGATGAACCAGGATATTTGACTCTTCCTCCAACTTACTTAAAACCAGAAATATTAAATCTTAAGCAGTTGATTGCGCACTTTGTTAAACATCGTGATGAAGTAATTACTCGCCGCTGTATTTATGATTTGAAAGTTGCAAAACATCGTATGCACATTTTGGAAGCTTTGATTACAGCAATCAACAATATTGATGAAGTAATTAAGATTATCAAGGAAAGTGAAGATACAGAACATGCAAAATTAGCACTTGCCAAGAGATTTAATTTTGATGATGAGCAGACTCAGGCAATTGTTGATATGCAGTTGAAGAGACTTACACATCTTCAGATTGAAGATCTTCAGAAAGAAATCAAAGAGCTTCAGGCTTGGATTGACTACCTTCAGGATCTTCTTGATCATCATGAAAAGATTTTACAGCTCATTAAAAATGATACAAATGAACTTGCTTCAAAATATGGTGATGATCGCCGTACTGCAATTGTTCATGATGAAGTTGAAGAAATCAATGTTGAAGATATGATTAAAGACGAAGACATGGTTGTTATGATTTCTCGTCTTGGTTATATCAAACGAGTTTCTGTTGATAAATATAAGAAGCAGAGTAGGGGAGGAACCGGAAGTAACGGTACAAACCTTCTTGAAGAAGACTATATTAATCAGTTGTTCATTGGTTCAACAAAAGAAAAGTTGTTATTCATAACTAACATAGGTAAGGCATACTGGATTAAGATTCATGAAATTCCTGAAGCTGAAAAGACTAGTCGTGGTGCACATATAAAGGGATTGCTCCAGGTTGGACCAGATGAAGAAATTACAACAATCGTATCTCTTAAAGAATTCAGAGATGATCATTATCTCTTTATGACTACAGCAAATGGTGTTGTTAAGAAGGTACGTTCTTCAGAATTCCAGAATGCAAAAACTAAAGGTATCATTGGTATTAAGCTTAATGATGGTGATAAATTAATTAGTGCAATTGGAACAGAAGGAAACTCTCAAGTAATGCTTATTACAAGAAGAGGTAAGGCTCTTAGAATTACAGAAGACGCTGTTCGTTTAATGGGACGTGCAAGCTGTGGTATTAAGGGTATGAAACTTTCTGAAGGTGATGAAATTGCTGCAGCTGTAAAAGTTGAAGATAATTCTAATATCATTCTTCTTACAGAAAAAGGATATGGAAAACGTATTTCATTTGAAAACTTCTCTGTTCATGGAAGAGGAACTGGTGGTCAGCGAATCTTTGGTAATACAGATGGTAAAGGTGAAATCATAGGTGCTTTGGATGTTCAAGATTCTGATGAAGTAGTTTGTATGACAAGTCAGGGTAAGACTTTGAGATTCAAGTCTACAGATATTAAAGAACAAGGACAGAGTGCTTCTGGTGTAAGAATTGTAAATGTTAAAGAACCTGATTATTTAGTAGGTATAGATAAGATTCAAGAAAATAACTAACGATAGGTAGTATTTTTTATTGGATTTTGAATTGACAAAAAAAAATATTTACTTAATAATAAATAAAGGGTGAGAACTTAAGAAATTAGTTCTGGGTAAATATATACATCAGGCAAAAGGTTGGTTGAATGGATTCGGCCAACCTTTTTCTTTTTTAAACTATTATTGTTTCATGTGAAACATTTGACTAAATTTAGTTATCCACAATACACACAAGTTATCCACATTTTTTGTGGATAAGTATGTTAACAATGGTTATAAATGTTTCATGTGAAACATCAGATTAATGTTTACATGAAAAGTAAAAATTTGTTTCACATGAAACTTTTGTTTTGAATTTATTTTTTTATAGATAATTGAGAAAATTTCTATTTTGTTTCACGTGGAACATGAGTATTAAAATATCTCATGAATATCAAAATGTTTCACATGAAACAAAAAAAAGGTATAAATAGATTTTATAAAATAAAAATAAAATTAATTTAAATAAAATTTTATTGTTTCATGTGAAACATAAAAAAATTAAATTTTACGAACGTTTGTTAGTTAACAAAATAGATTAATTATCGTTAGTAAATTAAAAAAAATACCTAAAAATTGAACACCGCAGGAAATCATGTTTTATTTCGCTGAGAAACCTCGCTGCAAGCCACTAAATGTCTTGCTCTGGAACAGAGATGTCAGTCATCAGCGTATCACAGATACGCTGATGACTGACATCTCTGTTCCAGAAATAAAACTTCTTCACATATACTGACGGTAAAATAGTAAAAAGTGTTCAAAATAATTTTCTGAATAGAAATAAAATGTTGACCTGAAAATACAACATTCAATATGCAATTACAATATAAATAGTATCTGAAACTTGACCTGCTATGAATCCGCATAACAGCATTGCTGAAACATATAATAGCAGACTTATTAAAGCTAAAATTGTATCTTTTTGTGTAAAAATTTAAACTAGAAAGTATTCAAAAATGAATACAACAATACAGCAGACTGTAGCAACTGGAAATAATCCTGCTCCAAACAAAGATAATACAATACCTGCAATCAAAGCTGCTAATCCTGCAATAGGTGATTGAGTTGCCTGAATAATTGCAGGAAAAGTCATTACTGCTAATGTTACATAAGGTACATAATATAAAAAAGATTTAAAAAACTTATTTGTAATAGGTTTTCTGATTAATGTAAGAGGTAAAACTCTAATCATGTAAGAGACAAAAAAAGCTGTAAAAATTGAGATATAAATATTTCCAGACATTAGTTTTCCTCCTTCGAAGAGTCTTCATCATTTACAGGTTTTATTAGAGCTACAAGTGCAGAGATAACTACGGTCAAGATAATTGTTCTTGTTCCTGAAGAAATATCTTTTATAACAGGAACTGTTGTACTTACATAACTGGCTGCAAAGCTTACAAGAACTGCAATTGCAATAGTTAGATTTTTCTTTGCAGGTGGAACAATTATAGCAATGAACATTCCGTACAAAGCAACTGAAAGAGCACTGACGACTCTGGCAGGCAGCATGTTTCCTGCAATAATACCTAGTGAAGTTCCAAGTGACCACAACGGTACAGCAACTAGTAAAGCAGCGTAATTGTATATAGGTTCAATATAATTTGGTCTTGCAATAGTAATTCCGAATATTTCATCAGTAATTCCAAAGCCTACAAAAAATCGATGAATGAATGGAGTCTTTGGATCAAAGCGCTGAGAGAGTGCACAACTCATTAATAAGTAACGCATATTTACTACAAAAGTAATTACAGCTATTTCCAGATAAGTTGCAGAGTTTTGTATTGATGTGAATAAGGCATATTCTCCGGCGGATGCTACGTTGAAGAAGCTGGCAATGAATCCTTGAAGAGGAGACAATCCAGCATTCTTCGCAACGATACCTAAGGAAAAGGCTACTGCAAAATAGCCAAGTCCTATAGGAAGCCCATCTCGAAGACCTGCTAAGATAGAGTTTTTTTTCATTTTTGATTTTCTTTTTTTTAAGAGTTATTTATTTGCCAAAGATTTTAATTCTTCAAGCATTTTTGGAAGATCTGCTTCCATGTTTTCGTTAGTGAACTGACATGTTCCTACTTTTTCATGACCGCCACCACCGTATTTAAGCATCAGGCTTCCAACATTTACTTTAGAAGTTTTGTTAAGAATGCTGTATCCGATGGCAGCTGAACAGCCTTGCCCACCTTTTCCGCTTACAATCCATGCAGAAATATTCTGTTCTGGATACATACTGTAAATCATAAATCGGTTTCCAGTATAAATTGGATCTACGCCACGCAAATCGGTAATAATTAAATTACCCTCTACAGTTGTATGGTCTTTTACCATTTCTTTAAATTTAGCAGTTTGTTCATTGTAAACTTCGATTCTTTCCTTTACATCTGGCATAGCTAGGATTTCTGCAGTTGATTTGTCACGGCAGGCAACCATCAGCTTTTCCATAAGAGCATAATTTGGAACAGTAAAGTTTCTCCAGCGGCCAAGACCTGTACGTGGATCCATAAGGAATCCAATTAAAATCCAACCTGTAGGATTCTGTATTTCTTCAATAGTAAGATTTCCAGAGTCAACTTTATCTACAGCAATCATGATGTCATCATAGTTAGGAAATTTTTCTTTTCCACCGTAATATTCATAAATGATTCTTGCACAAGAAGGTGTGATGCGGCTTTCGCCTTTATATTTGCCAGCAAGTTCCTGGCGTTCAAATTCAGAAGAGTGATGATCGAACCAAAGACCGCAGCCTGGTACATAAGGTACATTTGCAAGACAGTCGTTTGAATCAATTGGAACTAAACCGTCCTGCAAATCTTTAGGATGTGCAAATGTCCAATGATCAATTACACCTGCTTCAAGTAATAAAGCTCCACAAGCAAGTCCGTCAAAATCTGATCGTGTTACTAATCTCATTGCCATATATTTCCCCTCACAATATATTATTCATGATTAATTATCGAAACATTTTAACAGATAAAATATAAAAAAGATAGAAAATTATCTTGTTGATAAATTTAAAAATTCACAGGCATTTTTATATAGAATTGCATCTTTATCGTTTTGTGAAAGATTTAATTTATTGAAGCGTTCCAATTCCTGTTCGTGATCCCACATAGGATAATCTGAACCAAAGAAGAATTTTTCAACTCCATGCTTTGAAATCATTTCAAGAGCTTTATCAATTGGTAATTTCCATAGAGTACTTGAAGTATCAAAGTAAACGTTTTTTCCAACAAGAAATTCTTCGGAGTTATTCCACTCTGTATATCCGCCAAAATGAGCAGCTACAAGTCTTAGCTTAGGATGTTTGTTAATTACATTCAATATTCTTTTTGGACCGGAAAAATCGTATCTATAATCTCCAGCATGAACAAGAACTGGCATATTTAATGAAGACATTACTTCATACACAGGATCCATCTTTTCATCATCCATCTGGAAATTTTGAAAATCTGCATGTAATTTAATTCCCTTTAGACCTTCAGTTTTTATACGCTTCAGTTCATTTTCAAAATTTTCATAATCTGGATGAATTGAGCCAAAACCTATAAATTCAGGATGTTCACCTGCTTCTTCAATAATGAAGTTGTTAATTGCTTCTACTTGAGCAGCCTTAGTTGCGGTGGAGTGAACAATATAGTAATCAACACCAATTTTAGACCCACTTGATAATAACTGTTCAACAGTACCATTATATTCCATTGGAAAACTGTAGAAATCCCCGATAGATTTAGATGCTTTTTCTGCTATTTTTGCAGGAAAAATGTGAGCGTGAAAATCGATTATCATATAAAAAACCTAAAATTAATTCTGATATTCTGTAACGACTTCTTGAATTTTTGATTGAACAATAGCCGCAATTTCATTTGTTTTTAAATTAGCGTATTCTTCAGGTTCGATAGGTTTTAAAAATCTAACTTGAATAGAATTTGTAGTTTTATAACCTTTGTCAAAAATTTTGTAAGAGTCAATTAATGCTACTGGAAGGATTTTACATCGGGCTCTTTGTGGACTTTTGAAACATCCAGGACGGAAGTCAGTAAGCTGAGTGTATTCAGATTCATACCATCCTTCTGGGAAAATCATATAGTTTATTCCTGATAGTAAATCCTTTGTAATTTCAGAGAAACATTTTACTAATGAATGTAAGTCCTGATTCTTTAACTTCTGAGATTTTATTAGTTTACAAACCTCTCTAATGAACGGACGGTGGGTTGCTTCATCATTTAGAATAACACCAATTTTTCTTGGAAAGGCGTACCATATTGCAAGAGGGTCGAATTTTTCCTGATGATTTGAACAAAGAAAAAAACCATCTTCTTTAGGAATATTTTCTAAACCGATAGCTTCAATTTTTACATGACATGTATCAATTAAAAGTTTTATAAGCTTAACGCAATAATCATACTGTTCCTCAGGTGAATATTTATCTGGGTGTAAAGACATATAAATCATCTTTGGATAATGAATGAGAATATTAAAAAAATTTTTAGAAACAGCTTTGAAAATAATAGGAAAGCTTCTATCCTCTGACTTTGCCATGAAACCCTATAATGCTATCATTATTCGATTAATTTTTCAAATAGTCTTTAAATTCAGGGTTTACTTCGGTGAATAATTTAGCTGCAAATTCGTAGTTATCCCAGGTTGAATAGAAAAGAGGGGTAACGCCAGGAATAGAAGGAATATCTGTTACATTAATGTATTTATAATTTATTTTATGTTCGTTGAACCATTCATTAATTCTTGGAATTGTATTAATTAAAATATAAGTAATAAATGTAGAACATACAAAATCTGATTCAACAGAGTCATCTTTATTTTTTTTAACTTTAGGATAATCGTTATATCCAAATGCCTGTTTTTCTTTTTTGGTAAAAAACTTACGTTTTAATGAATAAACTGCAATCTTAAAATTTTCCAATGCAAAATAAGATAACTTAGGATATTTAGTGTAGAACTGTATGAATTCCCTAACATTTTCATATTCTTCTTCTGTAACTTTTAATGCAAATGTTATTTGTTCTGAGTTTGCAGGATTGCATTTAGACATATATCTATTTGAGTTAACATCAGAACAATATTCTTTTACGAATTGGCTATTTCCAGCTAAAGTAAGACCGTAAAATCCATCATTAAGTTCCAGATTTATAGATACATGGCTAAGCTCAAAATCAGAAACGTCAGTTAGACGAATTCCGCCTTTTAATATATTAGCTATGTATAATGGATTTGAATATACAGGATTGTACAGACGAAGAAAAATATACTTGTAAGGTTTAGAAGGATCTTCTAAATCATTAAATTTAACATTTTCCTCAATTAAGTATGGGATAGAAGTAAAACTTTTTTCTTCTTTTGAAATTCTTAAAGACTTGCAAGAAAAAGAAGAAATAGAAAGAAATATAATTAAAATTACAAAATATAATTTTTTAAACATTAATTTCAATTTTCTTACCTGTTGGCTGGTATTGATAATATCTGACACCAGCAGCATTCATTAATTTTTTTGAAGCTTCAACAGAAGGGCTGCCATCATATTTATTTTCAGCATAAACAACAGTTTTTATTCCAGCCTGAATGATTGCTTTTGCACATTCGTTACATGGAAAAAGGGTAACATAAATTTTAGACCCTTCAAGAGAACCGCCTCTGTAATTTAAGATAGCATTCAATTCACTGTGAGTGACATATGCATATTTTGTGTTTAATGTGTCGCCTTCTCGTGCCCAAGGAAATTCATCGTCAGAGCAACCTCGTGGAAACCCATTGTATCCCATAGAAAGAATTTTGTTATCTTGTCCAACAATACAAGCACCAACCTGAGAGTTAGGATCTTTAGAACGGAAGCTGGTTAGATGAGCAACTCCCATAAAATATTCATCCCATGAAATATAATCTGATCTTTTTGGAATTGTATTCGACATAATTTTTCCTTTAGCTTTGATA
>JAEDFX010000125.1 GCA_016297805.1 Treponema sp.
AAGTGATTAAATTCAATTTTCTCACTTCGTTACGAAAATTGTGGGCCATCTTGGATTTGAACCAAGGACCAAAGGATTATGAGTCCTCTGCTCTAACCGCTGAGCTAATGGCCCAAGTGATTTATAATTATAGACTAATAGGGCTTTTGGGTCAAGGTAAAGAAATGTTATATATTGAACGAATTTGTTATGAGAAATCGATTTTGCTTAATTTTAGAGATTCTTGTTTGACATATAAAAAAATCATCAGTAGAGTAGTGAATAAAAAAAGGTGGGTACGTATGCGAAGAAAAGATAGAGAAGTTACAGACTTTAGTAAAATTTTGGATGTTGTGAAGAATTGCGAAGTTTTGCGGCTTGGGCTTGCAGATGGAGATTTCCCATATATTGTGCCTGTCAATTTTTCTTACGAAGCTGATGAAGCAAACGGAAGTCTTTGTTTTTATATACATGGTGCAATGGCTGGTCGCAAATATGAACTATTGAAAAGTAATCCAAGATGTTCTTTTGAAATGGATAATCAGCTTAAAATTGATTATTTGTATGATTGCCACGATATAACTACCAGATATGAATGTGTGATGGGAACTGCAGAGGTAATAGAAATTTCTGATGACGAAAAAGAACAGATAATGCAGGAAAAGGTTCTTTCACGTTGGGAAGAGGTCCGTAGTTTTCCATGGAACAAAGATTCATTAAAAAGATGTGCTATGTTCAAGCTTGTAGTCAAAACTTTGAGCTGTAAAGTGAATCCTTTAAAGGGTGGAGCCGACTAATTGAACTAAAATAAAAAAAGACTGCCAAGCAGCAGTCTTTTTTATGTCGTACACCAAATAGAATCGGATTATCTATCAGAGCCTCGATGAATCTCGGCCCTGGCTGTTTTAAAGGTTAATCCTAAATTGGATTATCGATCTGAGCCATCCATAGTCTGGATTGTTCCGTCTGGGTTGAATGTTAATTCACGGAACTTAACGTTACGTTTCTGGTTTACACCGTTTGAACGTTCACAGTCGTGGTAGAACAAGTACCATTTTCCATGATATTCAAGAATTGAGTGGTGTGTTGTCCATCCCAAAACTGGTGTTAAGATTGTTCCGCCATATGTGTATGGACCGTAAACATTCTTTGATGTTGCATATGCCAGCAAGTGAGTTGTACCTGTTGAATATGTGAAGTAGTATGTATCATCTTTTTTGAACAACCATGGGTCTTCAAAGTAGCGGCGTTCTTCATCTCCACCTGTAAGTGGTTTGCCTTTTTCATCAACAATAACTAAATCACGAACTTCTTCTGCAAGTTCAGTCATGTTGTCTTTCATCAAAGCGATTTTTGGTGTACAAGCTGGTTCATCACCCTTTGGTTCTTTATTGTCTGCTGACCATTTGTTGTTTCTGTACTGATCAAGCTGACCACCCCAGATTCCACCGAATGTAAGGTAGTATTTTTTGTCTGTATCTTTGAACAAACATGGGTCAATTGAGTATGTACCCTGAATGTAGTTTGGTTCTGCCTTGAAAGGTCCTGCTGGATTATCACCAATAGCAACACCTATACGGAACATTCCCTGTTTGTCGCGAGCTGGGAATACAAAATAGTATTTTCCATCTTTTTCTTCACAGTCTGGAGCCCAAACCTGTTTAGATGCCCATGGAATATCCTTAAGTGTAAGAACGCATCCGCAATCTTTTGGCATTGTGTTTTCATCAGCCATTTCGTATACATGGTAGTCAATCATGTCATACTGGTCGCCATTGTCGTTATTTTCTACGTCTTTATCTTCATCGTGTGAAGGGTAGATGTAAATCTTATCATTAAATACGTGAGCAGAAGGGTCTGCAGTGTAAAGATCATTTACGAGTGGTCTTTTCTGAATACTCATTGTTTTATTATCTCCTTAGAATAAAAATTTATTCCTCATAATAATTTTCCATTAAGAGAGATAAATTATCAATCAGTACTATTCCCTAAATAATTTTGATTTATCTGATTGCACCGGGAGTCTCTAGTTCTGCATTTCTAGCCGCACACCAGGTTCCTTTTTTTAAAGCTGATATAAAATCACCATTGTTTAGATATTCGTATATGAACCCTGCATTAAAACTGTCACCACAGGCTGTTGTGTTTAATGGAACGACTTTTTCAGTAGGGCATTCTGCAAATTCCCCGTTTTTAGCCGCAAAAGTAGATTTTACTCCACGAGTTACAATAATTATGTTTCCAAGTTCAGTGCTTTTTTCTGTGATTGCTGATTTTAATGCTTCTTCTGAAACTGCCACATCATCAAGGAAAGTTTTGCAGAATTCCTCATCATTGATTTTTATTACATCAGGAACAACAGTCTTCAAAGTTTTTTCCATATCTTTGCCAATATAATCAGCAAGAAAAAATTTACCGTTGTCTTTTGCCATTCCAGCAATTGTGGCGTACAAATCATCATGCCAGATTCCAGGCCGACTTCCTGCCAGCAAAACACCATCAACTTCATCAAAAGCATTATTTATCAATTTAAGAAGTTTGATTTCTGCAGTGTTGATTTCTTCTGGAGCATCAATTTCAGGCTCACCAACAACGATTTCTGTTGTAGTTCCTGCAGTTCTATCCAAAAGTGTCCAGCATTCGCGAGTTGCACCTGGAATTGTAACAGTCCTAATTTCTAAATCATCCCGTGCCGCAAGCTCTGTAAACAACTGCTGATTTTTCTGGCCAATAGGACAAACTGATATGGCACAGCCTTTTTCCAGCTGAGTTAAAACCCTTGCAGAATTGATTGCTTTTCCGGAAGCGTAGTAATTGTAATGTTCCGAACGATTTACATTGGTAAGCACCAGAGATTTAAAGCTTACGGTTCGCTGTAATGTTGAACTTAAACAAACACACAAGATTTTTTTCATTATTAGTCTTCCTTAGTTTGATTTTTGCTGGCCAGTCCTGCCATTTTTGTGAAGGTTTTTCCCAGATACTGTGCTTCCCCTTCAGAAAGACTGGCGCGGCTTAAAATGCTTCTCCAGAAATTTTCCATATCTTCACGGCCAGGCATTTTAAAAAAGCCGATTTTCTGCATATTGTCTGTGATGTTTTGTACTGTTTTATCGACTCGTTCAAGTGAGAGAGGTGTGTAGCCGCGGTAATCTGATTTCTTTTCTACAAGACTCTGGCGGTACATGTGATAGCTTAAAATCTGAACTGCATGACTCAGATTAAGTGAACCAAAATTGTCTGATGAAGGAATTGTTACTCCAAGATTGCATTCGTCCAGCTGAGGATCTGTAAGACCTGTGCGTTCGTTTCCAAAAACAATAGCAACCTTGGCATTTGAGTCTGTTGTTTCGCTGGTCATTTTTGCAAATTCTTCTGGAAGCAGAAGCTTACCACGTTTTTTACCACGGCGTCGGGTAGTTCCGGCACAAATTGAACAGTCTGCAGTAGCTTCCCGGATAGAATCGTAGAAATGGGCATTATCAAAAATTACTCCAGCGTGAATTGCCAGAACGTGGATATGTTCAATATCATAATCTTCAATTTTGCCTACAATGCGCAATTCAGAAATATCATTATTAGCCATGGCACGACATGCCGCACCAATGTTACGAGATTCATCAGGATGATCTAAAACAATTACAATGTTTGAAAGTTTCATAATGGTAGTGTAACAAAAAAAAGACCTCCAGGAAAGGAGGTCTTTGCTATGAACGGTCTAATAACTATTTTTTCTCACGTACACCAAGCATTCTAATACTGTTCAATACACAAAGAATTGTGACCCCAACATCACCAAATACGGCAAGCCACATATTAGAAATTCCCAGTGCACTTAAAATCAGAATTACTGTTTTGATTCCAATTGAACCTACAATATTCTGGTAAACAATGCGCAAGGCACGACGGCTGTATTTAATTCCGTCAATAATCTTAGAAGGTTTATCTTCCATAATAATGATATCAGCAGCTTCTACTGCAGCGTCAGAACCCATAGCTCCCATGGCAATTCCTGCATCCGCTCTTGCAAGGACTGGTGCATCGTTAATTCCGTCTCCTGCAAAAATCAAAGTTCCGTGTTTTTTACCGTCCTTGTTCAAATCTGCAAGGAGCTCTTCAACCTTTGCAAGCTTGTCTGCACTGAGCAACTGACTGTATGCCTTGTGCAATCCCAGTTTTGCAGCAACTGTGTGAGCGGCTCTTTCGTTATCGCCAGTAAGCATTACAACATTTTCTACGCCGATTTTCATAAGTCCTTCTACAGTTTCCTGAGAATCTTCCTTAATTTCATCGCTGATTACAATGTGGCCTGCATATTTTCCGTTACAAGCAACATGAATTACAGTTCCATCCTGATGTTCTGCACATTCGTTGTATTCAATGTTGAACTGATCCATAAGGCGTGTATTACCTGCAAGAACTTCCTTACCGTTTACAATTGCCTTAATTCCCTTACTTGTAATTTCTTCAACATTTTCCAGCTTTACTTCATCACAGCATTTGTCGTGGTGAGCGGCTTTAAGAGAAGCTGAAATTGGGTGAGTAGAGAACATTTCTGTATGAGTTGCCAGAGCCAAAAGTTCAGTTTCTGTAATTGAATCATCTGTTGAGTGGATGTGAGTTACAACAAAGTTACCTTTTGTTAGAGTTCCTGTTTTATCGAAAACAGCTGTTTTTGTTTTTGCCAAAGCTTCAAGGTAAATACTTCCTTTAATAAGGATACCTTTGCGGGCACAGGCTGTAATTCCGCCGCAGAATGCCAATGGAATTGAAATTACAAGTGCACAAGGACAGCTTACTACTAAGAACATAAGTGCACGGTAGAACCAAACACTCCAGTTTGAAGCCCATGTCCAGTCGCCTTTTGTAAAGCCGATGAAAACACTTGGAATTACTATCAAAGCCAAAGCTGCATAAACAACGATTGGAGTGTAAACCTTTGCAAAGCGGGAAACAAACTGCTCAGATTTTGTTTTATTTTCTGTAGCATTTTCCACAAGCTCAAGGATGCGGGAAAGGGCAGATTCCCCTGCATGCTTTGTTGTACGGATTTCCAGAACGCCTTGCTTGTTGATTGAACCAGAAAGTACCTCATCTCCAACTGTTACGTGACGTGGAATACTTTCACCAGTTAATGCAGATGTATCAACAAAGCTGTCACCGTCTGTAATAATTCCGTCGATTGGAATACGGTCTCCTGGTTTTACTATAATGATAGAGTCAGTTTCAACTTCATCTGGAGAAACTTCTTTTGTTTCTTCTCCAACCTTAAGGGTAGCGTGGTCAGGTCGAAGCTTAGAAATCTCTTCGATTGAATCACGGCTTTTATCAACAGCAAAGTCTTCGAACTTTTCGCCAACCTGATATAAAACCATAATTGCAGTTGCTTCTTCAAACTTACCAAGAATAAGTGCACCAATAGAAGAAACGGCCATAAGAAAAAGTTCGTCCATAAATTCGCCGTGCATAATATTTTTGATGGCGCCAATAATAATGTTTTTACCAGCGATGATATAAGCAACACACCACAAAACCATAGGAATAGCTTCGCAAATTGTTTCGCTAAGTCCAAGATTTCCCAAAGGAAGATGTTCCGCAACCATTCCAAGAACGTAAAGAACAGCTGCAAGAATCAATGCTTTTATAGAAAGTTCGTGTTCTTCTTCGCCGTGTTCGTGATTGTGACTATGACCGTGGGAATGTCCGCAGCTGCA
>JAEDFX010000029.1 GCA_016297805.1 Treponema sp.
ACATCTCCTAGCAGAATTGAACTGCTGTTGTCGGGATGAAAACCCGATGTCCTAACCACTAGACGAAGGAGACATATATCAGCTCGTAGCTGACTGTTATAATATAGCAGATTGATAATTCTTCGTCAACACTCAAAATGCTTTTTTTTAAAAAATTTGTATTTTTTTTTACATATTCATACCAAATTTCTTTACAAGTTTTTCCTGCAAACCTTTACATTCATCAGGATTAAGTCCCAATTTCAATGCAACATCTAAATCTGTCATAGATTTTTCATATTCCTGTAATTCAAAATATGCGATAGCCCTTCGGAAACAGGTATGAGCCTGAAATTCATTAATTTCCAGGGATTTAGTATAACAATCTACAGCTTCCTGATATTTTTTCTGGATAGAATATACAATACCCTTATAATAATATGATCTGAAAGCAGTTGGATCAGCTTCAATACTTTTTGCAAAATCATCCAATGCAGCATCAAGGTTATTCATTGAAAAATATGCCATACCTCTATGCTTTCTGATAACAGCAATTATAGTATGCTGATCTCCTGAAACAGCATCCAGGATTCTAGAATAAATATCAACAGCATCTTGCATTCTACCTTCATTATGAGCCTGAATTGCTCTCAAAAGCATATCATCAATTGTTCCCTGAACAAAGGGAGTAACTCTGTTAATATTTTCTTTTTTCTCAGAATTATCATTAAGAAAATTATCAGCCTGTGAATAGAAAGATCTTCTTCTTACATCCAGTTCTTTCTGCAGTTTATTCTGATAATCACGGATTTCCTGGAAAGTAATATCTGCCAGAGTCAAAGAGGCATTTATAGATGCTAATTTACGGCGTAATGGAATATCAAAAGGATTAAATTCAGTCTTATAAATCAATTCATGTTCTACTTCGGCCCATGCATCCTGAAGAATTGTACGAATCTGAATCTCACATACAATATCATCAGAAATAGGCTTTAAATTTTCATACTTTCCTTTTAATTCAGGTTTAAATTCATCAGGTATCTTAACCAGTACATGTGTTGACTCATAACCAAACTCACTGAATTTTTTTTCAGCACCTTTAACTTCAACTTCTTTAATATCAAAAAATTCTTTTATTTGTTCAACTGCAAGATTAATATCCTCCAGAAAAGCACAAATCATTCGAATTCCCATCATATCTGTTAAATAAATAAGATCGAATCCCTGCTCCACAGACTTTGGTTTTAATCTTAAAACCTTCTTATAATAAGAATTAAAACTTTTCACACGACTTTTATAAGTTGGCTGAGCTGAAAGTTTTACATTTTGTTGAAGTCTTTCAACAACTTTTTTCATTATCTCATTAAAATAGTCATTATATGATTCGTAAGTTTCTTTTATTTGTGATTTTGATACCAAATTAGATGTGTCCATAAGCCTTTAAAATAAATAAACGCCTTGGAAGTTTAATTCCAAAGCGTTTTTAAGATTAGTTTATAACTAAATTAGTCAGTAACTTCTGCAGCGTTACCGCTTGTCTGCTGAGCATTTGAAGAAGAATCTGCATTCAAGCTTGATGTGAATTCATCTTCAGAAGCCAACTTAGCTCTTTCGAGGTAACGATTAACCTGTTTGTTACCAAATCTCTGCATTTCTGCATTCTGACGTGCATTTTCTTTCTTACCAATGATTCCCCAAAGGTCTTCATCTGCGATATCACGATCACTTGTAAGAAGAGCTTTATCATAAATAACTTTTACGTCTTTGAAGTAACCGATGAAGTCTCCACCAATGTGAGCTGCATCACGTGTAATCTGGAATCCTTCGAACTTAACAAATGGAAGTCCGCGAGGATAGATTGGATATACACGAATTTCGCGGTTACGAATTTCTGTGATGTACTGTGGATTGTTCCAGCGAAGTTCTTTCCAACCATCAAATCCGAGGTAACCCATGAAATAACGTCTTTCAATATTATCATTATCAGAAAGGAGAACGTAAAGTCCGTGTGGATAGTTCATACCCATTGTTGTAACAGAAATAGATTTGATAGTTCCAACATTTTTTACAACACCGTAACCATCTTCAAAAAGTGTTTTACCACTTGCTTTCTGTTCATCAGTTGGTTCCTGACGAACTCCGTTTTCATCTGCATCTGCCAATGGTTCGTAAGCAGGAATCTGGAATGGAGGAACGATCTTAGCATTTGCATTAGAATTCCATGTTGGGAATACAATACGAACACCCATTACATTGCTTCCAGCGAATGGAACATCAGCTTCACCTTTAACTGGTGCAGCAACAACCTGTGAATCAGCCAAACTAGCAACTGTTTTTGCAGAAGAGTTCAACTTAACTTCCCATTCTGGAAGAGCCAAAGAAGTTTTCATAAGATCTTTCTGATCTTCTGTGAAAGTTGCTCCGGCACTTACAGAGTAATCCATTACAGTGTGACCATTCTGAGTTGCGTTTCCGTTGTCATCTTCACAGCAGTCAGCGTCCAAGAGTGTAAAATCGATGAGCATACTTTCGTCTGCGAAAGCAACGCCACCTACAAGCAGCATAGCAGCTGCAAATAAACCCAAAGTCTTCTTCATTTTTGAAGCTCCTTATTATACTAATTCGATGTAGCCTTGTATTGAGTAATTATCCACTATGTACACCTTTTTGTCAACGCATTTTTAATTGTCAAATGCGATTTTTCCATTTACAAAAACTTCAACTTCATCAATTTTTGAAAAATTTTTTTTCACATTTTCTTTCAAAAGATTGATTCCGTCTTTTATCTCTACCACTCCATCACCCATTGCAAGTAAATCAGATGAAAGGTTCAAATACAGTACATTATCACGACTGAAACATGATAAAACCTTTGTTTCCGGTGTAAAAATAAACTTTGTACGTTCAATTGTTGACCCCAGAAGAAGCTCATCCACAAAGTAATTTATATCACCCTGATGTGGATTTTTAGCCAGATTTCTGTATTCAATAATATACTGTCCATCATCAGCAGATGGAAATATAAAGATTCGTCTATGAGATTTCTGTCCAATCAGAAAACTTAATAATGAAAATAAAAAAATTGCAAAAATACCAATGAGTATAATTGTATGTGCCCGATATTCTCTGCTAAAAAATGTTTTTACTGAAATCATTGTACTGAAGTAAATCCTTGTGAGCGTTCAAAATGTGTTACAAACGCACTGATGCCATTATATATTCCCAAGGTTGCCTTTTTCAAGTATTTATCATCATTCAACAGCAGGGCTTCTTTTTCATTAGAAACAAAGCCTAATTCGATTAAAACCGCAGGCATATTGGAATTTTTTACAACAAACCATTCTTCTGCTCTGATTCCTCTGGCTGTAGATTCTTTTCCAATTTGCCCCTGCAATCCATCCATAATGAATTTTGCAATCATAATACTTTCTGTTGTATATTCTTCTTCCAGCATTGAGTTCATAATTGTAAACAAATTTTTATCATTATCAGCAGCAGATTTATCCAAAACTGTACGACGATAACCTGGAGAAAGATACCATACTTCATATCCAGAGGATGATTTATTCAAAGATGAATTTACATGAATTGAAATAAACAGAACAGCTTCGTTTTCACCAACTTTTACATTATTTGCTATATCTGTACGTTCACCAAGAGTAAGAAAAACATCTTTATCTCTTGTAAGGATAATCTGTTTCTGAGGATATGCGGCATGAAGACGTTCATAAAGCATTTTTGCAACTTTAAGATTTATATCCTTTTCCTTAATTGTGACATTTTTTCCGTTTACTTTATAAGTTTTTAATGCACCAGGATCTTTTCCACCATGACCTGCATCAATAAGAATTGCACCAACTTTAAATGGGTCTTCTGATTTCTGATTAAAAAAATCTTCAGAATCATTTATAAACTTATTTGAAACATAAATCTGATTTTCCTTTATCTCAGGAGCATCAGTAATCATCATTCTAATACTATCAAGAAGTACAATTTCTTCACCGGCTCTAAAGCATAATTGATGTCCATTTTTTTCAATCATTCCGCTTTCTGATAAACTATCCCAGTAAAGTGTCATTCCAAGATTTTTTCCTTTATCCATCAATGAAATGTCATTTGATGCAAAAATAAATGAAAAATTGAAAATTAGAAATAAAAAAGCAAAAAATTTAATTTTTTTCATTTGTATCCTTTTTCCTTCCAGTGAAGTCAGAAAATATAAATCTACTTGGTTGAATCTGAAATGTATACTGCAGCCTGAATTCCACCACGAAGTATTGCACTCCAGAATTTTCTTGCGTCTAAAGCAGGATGTTTGCTTCTTAATTCATCAAATTTTTTAGCAGTCTGCTGAATTGTATTAAAATTCCAGTCCAACTTATTTATATATTCGGTTGTTTTTAAAACTTCAGGAATAAAATCTGAAACTTTTTTATTGGCAGGAATTTCTCCAGAAATTGTAGAAAGCTCTTTTTCGCTCAGTTTTCCATATGCTGATGGTGGGAAATTTTCTTCATCATTTTGACTTATACCTGCAAGAAAATCATCAGTTTTTTTATTATTTGGTTTTAATGTAATGAAAATATTTGATACGGCATCTTGTGCTGCCTGAATTGCTATTTCGTGATTATGACTTACAGCAATTATATTTCCACATTTTTCTACGTTATTGCGGGGGAAATCTACATCACTTCCAATGTTTACTGTGGCTCTTGGTAAAGTATCGAAAACTGCCTTATCAGTAAATTCTGTAATATTTTCTATATATTCCACTGTTCCTGGAATACTCATCCATGCTCGCTCTGCAGAAGTACGTTTACATGGAACTTCAAATAATTCATATGGATTTTCTGCAGTTTTACATAATTCAGAAGGTGTAAATTCTACAGCCACACGATTTTTTATTAAATCTTCAGGTTCTTTTCCACTGGCAATAAGAAGTCCTTGTTTTGTAAGATTCAAGTCAGATGCATATGGATATGTCCATCCAGACATATAACCACCGGAAAGACGTCCCGCGATTTCTCCAATCATTGGACCTTTTTTTGTATATTTAATATCTGCCTTTGCAGCACCACAAGAAAGTCCCAAGGCCTTAGCACCAAGAGCAAAAACTGAAATCAACTCATCGTGAACTTTTTTATCAAGAATCGCAGGCATTGTATGACCAATTTCAATGAAATATGGTGGATACTTTATATGACGAACAGCAAAACCAGTTACAGTGAAGGTTCCGTTATAAACAAGTGCATCGATTGAATATTCTGGTCCATCCATATATTCCTCAACTATTGCATACCCTGTTCTTGAACATTCTGTTCCAGCTTTGATTGCAGGCATAAATTCAACTTCAGAGCGAACCATACGGCAACCCCGTGCCCCCATATTATCTACAGGTTTTACAACAAATGGGAAATCAATTTTTTCCAGAATTTTCTGTAAAAGTGAATCCGAAATATCTTCTTTGCCAATTCTGAAGAACTTAGGAGAAGGTACATTGTGCTTTTCAAAGCATTCACGCATCTGAGTTTTTACGCTGGCATTTGTAGCCGCAAGAAAGGAATGAGCAGGAAGTCCTAATTTTTCGGCAACATAGCTTACGCTGGCAGAAAAATCAGTTCCGGCAGTAAATACGGCAGCTAATCCTTCTGAACTGTTTTTCAGTTCTTCTGCATAGGTCAGAATTCCTTCTTTATCCTTAAGATCTATCTTCTTAAAAACATCTGCACAGGTAATTGCAACTGCTTTGTCATCTGCATCAATTACACAGGTTGTATAACCAAGTTGTTTTGCACTTAAAATTGCAGGCTTCTGCATTAATCCTGCGCCTAAAATCAATATATTCATTTTTCACTATTTCCTTTACCAGATTTTTCTGCAATAAATTTCCATTGTATCGCCCAGTTTTTTAGCATGGCTGATTTTATCAGTAATTTTCCATTTTAGGGAACCAGGTTTTGCACCACAATTTTTAATAAATGGGAATCGTTCTGGATGATGACCTGTAGAAACTATCTTTTCAATTTTGAAACCATAGATATTTAAAATTGAAGCTGCCTTAGATGGTTCCCATACTGAATAATGATCAGAAGGACTGATTGTATAGAAATGATGTTTGTCACTTTTAGCAGAAATACCTTCTCCTGATGGTGTTGAAAAAGCAAAAATGCCACCAGTTTTTACAATCTTGCAGGTTTTACGAAGTACAGAATCCAAATTCTTAAAATGTTCTATGACATACCACATGGTTACCACATCAAACTGAGAAATACCGAATTCCTGTTCAACATTTATTGATGGATATGCAGATGTAACTGCAGGATATTTCAATTCATTCTGAACATATTCTATTGCTTCATCAGAAATATCCGTTCCAAAAGGGTTCATATTCTGCTCAGCTGCGGCAGATAGAAATGGTCCATAAGCACAGCCAATGTCCAGAATATTTTTATCTTCTATATGGCCAGTAATTGATTTGATTACTTCAACTCTCCGGATTCCCTGTTTCTTGATTGATTCAAAATCTTCCTCGTAGGTTTTTCCATATTGTTTTTTATAATCATCAAAAAAGTATGCTTTATGGTACTGTTTTTCTTCTTCTAGAGTATATGAAATATAAACTATTCCACAACTCTGACAACGTCGATAAGTTCTTTTTTCATTTCTAGAAACAATCTGATCTGGTTTATCATGAACTTTACCACAAACTGGACACAAAAGCTTTGTACCCTTTGATATTTTTTTGATTTCTTGAGTAAGATTTGAATTTTCTGAGCTGACAGAAAGCTCTGGATACAAATTTTTTGAATTGAACGCTGCTTTAATTGCAGATGGAGAAAAAGTTGTATCCGAAATATATGCAAAATTATATTTTTCTGCCAGTTTTTTATGTAATTCTGTAGTTGGTAAAAGAACTACCCCGCAACCTGCATAAGCTGCCTCAAAAGCAGTAAGTCCGTAATGAGTTACTACAACATCATATTCATATAATTTTTCGCGCAGATTTTTTATTGGTTTTGTAAACCACACATTCTGAGGCATTGATTCTGTTTCTGAATTTAGTATGGCTGTAATTTTTGCATTTGGGAAAACTTTTGAAATAGAAATTGCAGCTGGAACTGTTAGACCTGCAGGGTCTTCTCCTCCAAGGCAAACCAATATTTTTAATATTGATTTTTCAGCAGACGGATTTTTTCTATTTTCAGGCTTTGTAATTAAGCCGGAATCAGTTTTATTTGCAACTCTGCTAAGATTGTAAGATGGAATAATATCCAGTAAAAAATCGGCTGAATCAGAGAAATTAGAACCTTCATCTACGGCAATTAATGTTTTTCTATTTTTTAGTTTTAACAGTAAATCTTCTGATAGCTCAAAACAGTCTGTAACATAATTAGCAGGAAGTGTTTCATCTGGCAGCTGATTTATTATCTGCGCTCTTGAAAACCCCACTTCCTCGTATTCTGAAATCAGTTTTTCTGTACCGTCCAGTGTTTTATCATTAGGAATATAAACAAAAAAATTATTTCCAACAGCCGCTTGAAGACAACGTCGAAGATGTCCAGTTCCATGACCTTTTATCACAGATGGCACAAGCACAACTGGATTAATAACCTCTGGCTGATTGCATGCCTCCAGGACCTGCTCAGTAGTATAGGGATTCTGTTCATTTTCCAAATATTTTAGAATTGCTTTAGCACGAATATAATCTGAATATGTATCTATTGTCGTACGTAATTCCGGAAAGTTAAATCTTCTTGGAGCAGGTACAAATTGACAGTTATAAACTTCTTTATGATTATAAAGTGCAGGCCCTACATGTTCATGGTCATAAGGATCATCAGTTTCTGTAATTGCTTTTTTTAATGAATCAGCAGAAATTATTTCAACTCCGCTTCCATGTGGTAAGCCTGAGTATGTTAAATAATCACACTTCTCTTTTCCACTGTTTTTTTCTTCAAATAACTGACATGATTCTTCAGCTGCTTCATAAAACAAAAAAGGATTATCTGCAGTTGCACGTATTACAGTTTTACAGTCGATTGTATTAAGCAAATCAACAAAGCGTTGAAGCACATCATTTAAACTACCTGCAAAACATTCAAAATCATTTTCTGTACAAACTGGGAGAATCTGTTCATAAGACGCCTCATCTGTAGCGACAAAATATCTGTCCGCCTGAACTTTATGCATAGAATTTAATACCCATGCTAAAACAGGTTTACCGCCTAAATCCATTAGAGCTTTACCTGGTAAGCGAGTTGAAGATAATCTGCATTGAACAATTACTACCCTGTTTGTTTTCATTTATTTACTCCAATTTTCAACAAAAGTCTGTAAATTCATTTTGAAACGGAATTTATTTTTTTTCACCCATTCACTAGCTGCTTTGAACTGACGTCTAGCTTCCAAAAAACCACATGATGAACGGAACATAAATACTAAGAAAGAGGATTTTTTGATATATGCCTGTTCCATTTTTAATTTAGGCAATTCATTCTTAAGATAATAACGAAGATAATCCAGATTTACGGTTCTATCTTCCACTGGTGGCTCCTGAGTATAAGAAAACTGCAGTAAAGAAGTAAGACGAGTTTCCTCCCCCCAAAGCCAGGAACGAAGAGCCAAATCCAGATTCTGCCAATATGGTGATTTTATAGTCCAGTCAAATCCACCCAGCTGAATAAACTTACTTCTATTATAGAGGCCTATATAATTAAATGGATATAATGTTTTCATTCCATCCTGCATAGCTATTGACGATTCAACTATAAAGTGAGTTCTTTCTACACCAGGATTGTATGTACAGGACAGCCCGTTTTTATTTGCATCGAAAAGACGAGGAACAACACAATAAATTCCATCTTTGGTCAATTTTTCAGACATATGCTGTAATATAATTCCTGAAGGAATGTGCAAACTATCTCGAATAACCAGAACATAATCTGATTTTACTTCCGACATAGCAATATTTATAAGTTCTCCATCACTAGCTGCTTCCAAAGGAACTATAAATTTTATCATTGGAAACTTTTTTGACATATCATCAATTGTGGTATTATTTGGATCATGTTCAATTGAAACAATTGACTGAAAATTACACTGTATAAGATTTTCAAAAAGATGAAATTTAAAATGGCTTCCACTGCTATTCAACAAAACAACAGAAATATTAAGAGCATCTTCACTTGTATTTACTTGGCCACCAACAACCGTACGGGTTATCTGGTGTTCATCAAAAGTTGTAGGTATAGCTTTCATCACATTTTCCACACTTATTATTGTATTTTTTTGAAATTTGTTCTTTTAATTCTGCATCTGTTTTTTTCCAGATTTCTTCCAGTGTATTTTCAAAAATATTTCCAATCACTTCTGATAAAACAGAACATCGGCAGAATGTTACATCACCGTTTGTCAAAATGTTCATATCACGACGCAAATGCCAGCAAGGATTTCTTTCTAAAGGTGATAAATCTGCAGGTTTTCTTTCAGGTAAAAGGCCTGCAAAGCTTTCATACTTTTGAATAATCATATTTCCTGCACTTGGATTGTTTTTCTCGTTCCAGAATCTATAAAAGCCTTCAAGTTCAGCTTCATTTTCATTTATTCTTACAAACTGAGGATAGACAGCATCTGGAATCACCTGCTGTAAAAGTGAAACAGATTGTATTGCCTTATTAAAATCCTGTTCTGTAGCACCATCATGAAGCTGCATATAAGTTTTAGCGCTAAATGAATCAAAAGAAACTGCGAACATAACTTTCTGCCAGCCATTTGTACGAGGAGAAGCTGCTTCCACAATTTTCCCAAGCTGAGTACAAAAAGCTTCATCTACCAGAAGTCCATCTGTTTCTACAAAAACAGAAAGACCTTCATAAGAAAGAATCTTTTCAATCATTTTTAAACAATCTGGATTAGTAAGAGGCTCTCCCCAGGCGGATAAGTTTATAACAGCCTTTTCACTGAATTCTGCAATTTTTTCAACAAGTCCGGAAAAATCATCATACCTCATACACTTTGTTGCGTTTATTGGTGAAAGCTTATTTTTTTCCTCATAGGCAGAGAAGTAAGGTAAGTAAATATAATTTGAATGAATCTTATCCGCAATCTGAATATTATAATAACCTGGAACTGTTTTTAGACAGCCCAAAGTATTTGCCGCAATCGACGAAAGTTCATTTGCATCTGTAATATTTTTTTCTGCAACAGCCTCATTCAATGCCGTACACTGCATAAAATTTTCTTTTTTTCCACAATGAAAAGCAAATCTATATAAACGCCAGTCTTCAGGAGCAATTTCAGCCTCTACCTCAAATGAATTAATATCTGTTTTTATAAGATTATAAATAGAATCCCTTTCAACAGCCTTTTCTCCTAGTGTAATCTGATTTGTTTTCGAAAGCTGGGCAAGAATACTTAAAGTACCAGCATCAATCAATTCTGGAGAAAGTCCATAAGGATACCCGTCTGCAAAGGTATATTCAGATTTATACTTTGTATGAGATTCCATCATCTGCTGTGTAAGCTCAAGATTAAGAAATGGAAGGTCATTCCAAGTAAAAATAACATAATCAGCAGAATTTTCTGTACACAAATCTTTCATATCGGAAAGAAGCTGGGAAAGATTCTTACTTTCCACTGTAAAAACATCATTCTTGAGATTTTCTGCCCAAACCATTGTTAATTCTTTTGCAGATTTTCCACGAAATGCCTTCTGATTACTATATTTTGAGGATTCATCATTATAAAAAACAATTATACTTTTCATCAGTTGTTTATCGGAAAAATAAAAAATAAGTGTAGTAAAATCAACATGGCAGAACTTTTATTTTTTTAAATTTCTCTGTATAGTTTTGTTTTAGGGAGGCAATTTTGGACGCACCGTTTCTACCACTTGATACAGTTTTTTCTGTAAGTCAGATTACAGATTTAATCAAAGAAATTTTAGAAACCTCTTTTAGAACAATTACAATTGAGGGTGAAATTTCAAACTGGCGTCCTAGTCCTGCAGGCCACATCTATTTCACTCTTAAAGATAACAATGCACAGATTAAAGCTGTTTTATTCCGAGGTGCAGCATATAAATTAAATTTTCGTCCAAAAGATGGAGATAAAATTCGCTGTACAGGAAGTCTTTCAGTTTATGCACCACAGGGAAACTATCAGATTATTGTAAGTACTATGGAGCCTGTAGGCAGCGGTAATATCCTGCAGATGCTGGAAGAACGTAAAAAAAAGCTTAATGCTGAAGGTCTTTTTGATCAGGCAAAAAAACGGGAGCTTCCAGCTTTTCCAAAAACCATTGGTGTAGTAACAAGTCCTACCGGGGCTGCAATTCGAGATATATTAAATGTAACAAAACGACGTAATCCAAAAATGAACATTACAGTTCTCCCAGCTTTAGTTCAGGGAGAAGGCGCCGCAGAAACCATTGTCAAAATGATTGAAATTGCCAATTTTTATAAACTCTGCGATGTTCTTATTGTAGGACGAGGCGGGGGGTCTCTTGAAGACCTGTTGCCATTTAGCGAAGAAAGTGTTGTTAGGGCCGTAGCCGCATCGGAAATTCCTGTAATTAGTGCCGTTGGACACGAAATTGACTGGGCCATCTGCGATTATGCTGCTGATAAACGAGCTCCTACTCCATCTGCCGCTGCAGAAATGGCAGTACCAGTTCTAGCAGACATTCAGCAGACAATTACCACAACAAAAGCTGATTTGTACAACTCAATTTCTCAAAAAATCAATAATACAAGAATTATGATTAAAGCATTCCGACCAGAAAATATGGAAGTCAGATTCAGAAACATTCAGCAGCCCTTGATAAATCGTTATGCTACAGCTAAAGAAAATCTGGTGAAAAATCTTCAGGACAAAATCAAAGATTTACGTAATAGAATAGAAAATAACGTTACAATTCTTGAGAATTCCAGTCCTGACACAATACTTAAACGAGGCTATTCTATGGTTACTGATGAAAATGGCAAAGTAATAAGAGAAGCTTCACAGGTTTCTTCAGGAGAAAAACTTATAATTACACCTTCTTCTGGAAAAATCATAACTCAAATAATTGAAACTAAAGCATAAAACGGAGGATAAAATGACATTTGAAGAAAACCTTGCAAAATTGGAAAAACTTACATCTGATATAAAACGTCAGGACATTAGTCTGGAGGATGCACTTAAGGATTTTGAAGAAGGAATTAAACTGGCTTCAGGAATGGAAAAGCAGCTGGATGAAATTGAAGGAAAAATTCAGATTCTTATGAACGAACCTCAGCCAATGGAAAAAGATATGCCTCCACAGTTTGATTTATTCTCTGATGATGGCGAAGTAAACGGAACTAGAAAATGAGCATAAATAATCCTGTTCGTACCTTAAATCCTGAAGTTGCAAGAAAAATTGCAGCTGGCGAAGTTATAGACCGACCAAATGCAATTATCCGAGAACTTATTGATAACTCTATTGACTCTGGCGCCACCAATATTACTGTTGAAATTTCTGGTGGTGGAATAGAAAAAATAAGAATTATTGATAATGGATGCGGTATGACCAGGGAAGATCTGGAAAATTGTGCCAGACCTCATGCCACAAGTAAAATTACAACTGAAGTAGATTTAATGAATCTTTCTACTTTAGGATTTCGAGGAGAAGCCCTTGCTTCCATTGCAGCAGTTTCAAGACTTTCTATTATTAGTGGTGGCTGGAAAATGCGTGCCAGCATTACCGAAGACCATATTCTTGAACCAGTTGCACCAACACAAGGAACAATTGTTCAGTCAGAAGGTCTTTTTGAAAACTTTCCTGCAAGACGACAATTTTTAAAACGCGCCGCAACTGAAGGTGTCATGTGCAAAAACACATTTATTGAAAAAGCCATGGCTCGCCCGGATATTGCTTTCCGTTTTATTTCTGACGGTGAAACAAAAATTGATTTACCATCAGGTCAAACCTTAAAAGACCGTTTTATTCAGGCTAACTCCTACACAGAGGCTCCTGAACTGTTTTATCAATTAGACAATCATAGTGCAGACTGGAGTTTTGATGTTGTTATTGGTGAACCAGCTGTAAACCGCTCAAATAAAAAAGAAATTGTGATTTACGCTAACGGAAGAAAAATCCAGGAGTATTCTTTAGTTCAGGCCGTTGAATATGGTGGACAAGGATATTTTCCAAACGGAACCTATCCTGTAGCCGCGGTTTTTGTAAATATTCGTCCAGATTTAGTAGATTTTAATATTCATCCTGCAAAAAAAGAAGCCCGATTTTATGATATTTCTTCTCTTCATCACGGATTAAGTTCTACAATAAAAGCTTTTTTTCAGCAGTATTCTTATTCAAATTTTACAAACGGACAAACTGCCGACAGTCTTACTCCAGAGCTGGATGCCTTTTCTGTTCCTGACCAGATTCACCAAAATATACCAATTAAATCAGCTCCAGCAATTTCTGCAGATAACACAGGAACTTCCTCGTACCAATCAAGTCCATCGCCAGTTTATGAACGTCATATTTCTTATAAAACTTCAGAAACCAGTAATCATAATCTTTCAGATTTTCGTTCCCAGTATCTTGGATTAAAATCAAACACACAAAAAGAATCTACCCCTTACATTCCTTCAGAGACTGGAAACACAGTATCTCTTGCCGCTGCTGCTCTAGCCGCACAAACAGAAAGTCCTCTTACATCTGAACCTGCCATTAAATTTTTAGGTTCTTGTCTTGGAACATTTTTACTAGCCGAAAAAAACAGCTCTCTTTATATAATTGATCAGCACGCAGCACACGAAAGGATTCTTTTTGATAAATTAATGAAAAATCAGGATGGAAGTGGTAAACAGCCTCTTTTAATTCCATACAAAATTAATACAGAATCAAAATCTCAGGATAACCAGCTGGAAAAACTTCAGCCTAAACTGGGAGCAATCGGTTTTGAAACAAAAAAAGTTTCAGACGGACATTGGGAAATAAACTCCATTCCAGAACGATGGACAGGCACCGAATATGACTTACGAACTCTTCTTTTTGTAAAACAGGTTGAGCCTGACGAAATAATTCGTTCTATTGCCGCAATGACTGCATGTAAAGCTGCAGTAAAAGACGGCTATGTATTAGATGATGAAACTGCCGCAAAGCTAGTAGAAACAGCCTTTACTCTGGAAGATCCCCACTGTCCTCATGGTAGACCTATTTATACAGTAATAACAAGAGAAAAACTTTTTGAACTTGTAAGAAGAACCTGATTACTGAATCAGTTCAGAACAGCAATAAGACTGTCAACTTCTTCTGTATGATAATCTGGATTTACTTTTTTTACATACAGTAAATTCTTAAGTGCATTTTCAGCATCTCCCAGCTGTATATATATTTTTCCAAGAGTAACGTATGCATTCCAATTCTTATTATTCTCAGCAAGTATCTGGTTATACAAAGCAATTGATTTTTCCAGTTCATTATTTTTAAAATAAGCACCTGCAAGATTATTTTTAGCATCATTATCTTTAGAATTTATTTTTACTGCTTTCTCATAATACTTAACCGCATTTTCGTAATCTTTTTTTATATAGAAAGCACTACCTAGATTATTATTAACTTCAAAATTGTCTTCATTGATTTTATAAGCCGAATTAAGTAACTCAAGTGCCTTATCAACTTTTTCTTCACCTTGAGCCAAATAGATTACACTGGAATTAATCCTAGCTTTTATATGCTCTGGATTTAATTCTATAGTCTCTTTGTAAAGATTTAAGGCTTCATTAATTTTATTATTTTTTTCCTGAAGAATTCCATAGTTATAAACAATATTAGCTTTTGATTTATTATTTTTAAGATATTCTTTTTCACTATATGCTTCCCAGGCATATTTTAATGATTCATCATATTTACCTTCATCATATAATACTGTTGAAAGATTATATTTTGTTAAAACCAAATCCTCACCATCTGATAGATTCTGTAATGCATTTTTATAAAAAATTTCAGAATTTTTATTATCCCCAGAAAGATAATAAACAGAACCAAGTTCCATCAGTGCAGTTTTATGTTTAGGATTTATTTTCAGTAATTGATTATAAGTTGCAATTGCCTCAGGGTAATTATTATCACGATTATAAGTTCTTGCCAGTTCCAGATACCCTTTTTCGTATTTTCCATTTATTGCGATTGACTGCCTAAAAGAATCTGCAGCTTCCACATTTTTATTCAATTTTACATAAGTCAATCCTAAATTATAACGGCTAGGCTCAAACTTATTATTCAACTCACATGAACGAATAAAGCATTTTTCAGCTTCTGAATATTTTCGTCTTAAATACTGAAGCTTTCCCATATCATAATAATATAGATAATTATTTCTGTTTGCTTCCAATGCTTTTTGTAATTCTAATTCTGCAAGATCATATTGTTTTCTTTTCTGATAGTTCTGTGCCAAAGTATAATGAGCCAAATCATTATCTGGATTTTTTTCGAGAAGTTCATTTGCCAGTCTAACAGCATCCTCAAGCGATTTATTTTTTTCTTCTTCAGTTGCCCCGTTTTCAATTTTATCCAATAAGCTTTGGAGTTTATCTATATCAATTTGCTCGCTGTTCTGTTGCTCTTTTAGTTTTCTTTCAGCTTCCTCTTTTATGTGCTGTTCTTCTTCAGATTTACGCTTCTGTTCTTCCTTAAGTTTTTTTTCTTCTTCAGCTTTACGTTCCAGTTCTTCCTTAAGCTTCTTTTCTTCTTCAGCCTTACGTCTCTGTTCTTCCTTATGCTTCTTTTCTTCTTCAGCCTTACGTCTCTGTTCTTCCTTAAGCTTCTTTTCTTCCTCAGCCTTACGTCTCTGTTCTTCCTTAAGTTTTTTTTCTTCTTCAGCCTTACGTTTTTGTTGTTCCTTAACCTTCTTTTCTTCTTCCGCTTTATTTTTCTGTGCTTCTTTTTCTTTTAATGCGGCCTTCTTTGACTCCTCTTCAGCTTTTTTATCCTGTTCAATTCTTAATCTTTCTTCTTCAGCTAATCTTAATTCTTCCTTTTTTCTCTCTTCTTCCAGGCTTATTCTTTCAGATTCTTGATTCTGAAGATTTTTTTCATTTTCTTGACGTAAACGTTCTTCTTCCAGTTTTCTTAATTCTTCTTCACTGAGGATTTTTTCATTACCAATTTCATCAAGATTATCTGTATAAACAGGTTTTCCATTTTCGTCAAAATAGTAACCACCTTTTGAATCATATTTATGTCCGGAACCAAAACTTCTACCTTCTCCCCCAACACAACCATTACATTTCATTAAAAGGAGAATAATAACAATGATGATTACAACAGTAATACCAAAACCAGCCTTTTTTAGCTTTTTTTTTCTCTCATCTGAAAGTTTTAACATTAATCCAATTCTCCTTCTAAATCATAATCAATCAAATCATCAGTACCAGAACTAATATTTGTTGAATTGCTATTCTGTAATGAATTTGCAACATCATCCAGCAGTTTTTTTCTTCGCTCTTCTTCAGCCTTCATCAAATCTTCCAGCATCTTTTGTCTTGCAAGTCGTTCTGCTTCATCCTTCTGCTGCAACCTTCGTAATTCATCCTCAGCTTTTCTCTGACGAATCAAACTTTGTTCTTCCAGCCATTTCTCATATTCTTCACGAGATTCCCGCTCCAGTCTTTTAAGTTCCATAGATTCTTCATCGCTAAGATTTTCCCAATTCATTCCAGAAGAATATTCCAGATCATCCTTATAATAGTCATCTTCTGAAAGTCTACCTATTTTTTCAGAATCAAGTTTTTCCCAATCTACAGAATCTGAATTATTTTCTCTGAATCTTTCATCTGCAATTTTTTCACTATTTGTTTTGTCTGAACCAGAACTGATTTGCGAAGAAGTATTTTCTATTTTTTCCCATTCCTTTGTCTTAACAGGTTCCTTATGCTCACCAATAGATGTATCAACATCTTCCCAGTCAACATTTTGTTTAGTAGTTTCCTGTTCTGCAATTGAAGCATCTACATTTTCCCAAGGAGTTTTATCTTCGTTATCCTCTTCTTCAATATCAGCATCAATCTTTTCCCACTGAACTTCTTCTGCCAGAGCTTCATCAAAAGAAGGATCAACAGCCTCCCACATAGCCTTATTTTGTTCACGCAAAAGCCTTTCTTCCTCTTCTCGTCTGGCAATTTCATCAGTTAAAGCTTGAATTAATAATTCAATTTTTGCTTTCTGCACATCATCAGGACATTTTTCAACAAAATCTATGTAATCTGATTTAGCCGCAACCAGCTGATTCCCCATCAGAAGTGCATTTGCTCGATTCAAAAGTGCATCATAAAATTTCGAATCATCATTTAATGCTCTTGTAAAACAGTTAACTGCAGATGAAAAATCCTTCATGGCATAATATGTATTTCCCTGATTAAAAGACAGGATTTTTATATTTGTTGGCTGAGCTTTTATTCCTCTGTCAAAGGCATCAATAGATTTTGAAAATTCACCAAGCTGATAATATCCAAGACCTAGAAAATTATATGTATTTGCCGTAACAATCCCATTTAAAAGTTCATTTTCAAGAACTTGAACTGCCTCTTTTGGTTTATTTTCTTTAAAGAGTTTTTCCCCTTGAGAAAGATTTTCTATTCCCTGAGCAGTTATTAACCCCATATTTAATAAAGTAAGAACTATATAAATAAACTTTCTTCTATTCATACACACAATACCTTCATGTTTGACATATCGACATAAATCTACTACTCTTATTATCGAAAGATTTTGTGTATACTTAATCCACTTATTTTTTTTCTTTTTACAGGAGTCAAACTAAGCATGTTTACAATTATTTTGATTAGTATAATGACAGCACTTGTGGCATCGCTTTTTTTCGTAATTTTCAAAAATATAATGTCTCCTAAAAAAATGGAAGCAATTCCAAAACTTATAAAACAAGGCAAGACTCAGAACGCCATCAGAATTGCAAAACAGATTATTGCAAAAGATCAGAAAAATTATCTTGCACACTACTATCTTGGAAAAGCTTATTTAAAAGAAAACAGAAAAGAATTAGCCGTTATTGAATATAAAATGGTGAACGAAAATGCCCTTTTTGGTGAAGGTATTAATGAAGTTAATTTCAGAAAGGAATTCGCCCAGCTGCTTCTTCAATTCAACCAGCAAAACGATGCGCTTACAAATTATCTTTTGCTTACAAAATTGGACCCTATTGATGCAGATAATTTTTATCAGGTTGGCCGTATTTATGAGCAGCAGAATCGTTATGATTTAGCACTTGGTTTCATGCAGAAATGTGCAATAATTGATAAAAAACACGCAAAAGCACATGCAGAAATTGGACTTATGCTCTACAGAACAAAGCAGTTCAATGAAGCAAAAAAAGAAATTGATATGGCTCTTAAACTTAGTCCAGAGACATATTCTTCTTACTATTATTTGGGAAAAATTCTCAAAGATGCTAAAGATATTCCAGGAGCACTTAAAGCTTTCGAAAAAGCACAGCGTGACCAGGAAGTAAAACAGAAAGCTATTATTGAACACGGTTCCTGCTATCTGGTTGTAAACCGCTATGATAACGCAGCTGTAGATTTTCAAAGAGCCATTGACTTAGATAAAACTGATTCAATTCCAGAAACATTATATGCAAGATACTTTCTTGCTTTGTGTTATGAAAAATCCCGAAAAATTGATAAAGCTATTGAACAATGGGAAGCAATTTATAAGCACAATAAAGGATTCCGTGACGTTTCGGCAAAACTGTCTGAATACAAAGATTTACAGGCAAATGATTATCTAAAAGACTATTTGACCTGCAGTAACGAAGAATTCTCATTAATCTGTAAAAATGCAACAATGAAGGCCTTGAATCTTCAGATTCTCACCTGTGATATGAAAAAATGGGGCTGCCAGATTTCAGCCGTTAACAAAGGTGACGATTCATGGATGTCTGTAAGAAAACAGGTTATTATGATTCGTTACTATCGAGATCCAGAACCAGTAGCGGACCAGCAGGTTATTGAAGCACTTGATAACATGAAATCACAGAACTATGTAAAAGGCTATATGTTCTCAAGTTCAGGCTTTACAACAACAGCCAAACGTTATGCAGAAAATCGACCAATAGAATTGATAGAAAAACAAAAACTGGAAGCTGTACTATCCAAAGCTGGTGATTAATGAAAATTCTCTGCGTTTCTGACTATGTAGATCCTCTTATTTATAATCAAAATGTAAAAGAAGCCTTCTCTGATATAGATTTAATTCTATGTGCCGGGGATCTTCCTATGGATTATGTAGATTTTATTGTAACAGTATTTAATAAGCCTACATACTTCATATTTGGAAACCATAATCTTAAGGAATTTCCTTATTACCACAAAGATGTCCATATTTCAGGCTCTACAAAAATTGTTCAGGAATATGCAGATACGTCCCATGCTCATGGAGCAACCTATTTAGGATTTGAAACTTTTGTAGATAACCGTTTTGAAATTCCGCACCCAGTTACAGGAAAAAAAACACCATTGTTAATTGCCGGATGTTCCGGTTCAAAGAAATATAATAAAGGTTTAGCACAATATACAGATTTTCAAATGAAGATGAAGCTGTTAAAGATGGCTCCACGACTTTTTATGAACAAAATTAAGTATGGAAGGTATCTTGATATCTTAATGACACACGCTTCACCCAGACACATTCATGACCACGAGGATCCATGTCATGTTGGATTTGAATGCTATAACTGGTTTCTGGAAAAGTATAAACCAACTTATATGGTTCATGGTCATATCCATTTGTATGATATGCGGGAAGAACGCGTAGGACAATATTATGATACTACCGTTGTAAATGCATATGCACATTATGTAATTGAGCTGCCTATGAAAAAAGAAAATACTGAGCAACAGGAGAGTAACTAAATGGATTTTTCATCAACACAGTCAGAAGAAGATTTTAACAAAGCCCACAACAAGGCATTCATAAATGATATTCTTCATTTCTTGTCGCCTGAAGAGGCATCTCTTATTTCACTAAATGATGTAAAACAGATGATTAAACCTGTCAACGAGACATATATTGGTATGAAAGTAATTCCAATTGAAAAAATTGTTGGCAGTGAAGGTCGTTATAAAGACTTCGATAACCGATTCTTCCCAAAAAGTTCTCATTTAAAAAACCGATGGGAACATGTTGATGAAGCAGCAATAAAATCAATTAACCTCCCACCTATCAAAGTATACGAAATTGCAGGTTTATATTTTGTAAGAGACGGAAATCATCGAGTTTCTGTAGCAAAATCAAGAGGAACTGAATTTATTGATGCAGAAGTAGTTTCATTACAGAGTGAAATTGTATTAAAAAAACCTGATAACATTAATGATATTGTTAAACAGATTATTAATTACGAAAAAAGAGTATTCTACTCTGAAACAGGATTTGGTGACATAACAGATTACTGGTGTCTGGATTTCTCAAGAACTGGACGTTATGATGTTATTTACAATCATATTCTTACACATAAATATTACATCAATCAGGGAAAAACAGAAGAAATATCGATGGAAGATGCCCTTCTTTCATGGTTCAATAACGTTTATGTCCCTATAGCCACAATAATTCAAGAAAAACATATTCTTCGTTCATTTCCAAAACGTACAATTGGAGATTTATATGTATGGATTGTACGTTACTGGGATGATTTAAAGCAGAAATTTGGTGATAATATTTCTCTTACAGATGTAGTTTCTGATTTTAAGAAAAATTATAAAGTTCCACTTCACAGAAGAATAATAAATAGAATAAAGTGCATCATTCTTAGAAAGGCAATGGACAGTTCAAATTCGAATTCCCCAGATTTATGATATTTTCATAGATATTAAAAACTTGACTGCTAAAAATTTCAATGCTAGAATTACAAATGAATGCCGATAATATAGTAATACGACAAAAAGGAGTAAATTTTGTTATCATACGATTCATTCATTGACGTTCCTCTATTGATAAGTGCTGCTTGTGCAGTATTACTATTTGTTTTTCTTTTGATAAGCAAATTAAGAAATACTGCTAAATTCAGTTTTGTCTTCTTTCTTGTAGCAGGAATCGTTCTTGTTGGTTCATTTTACTGTTATTACACAGAACAGTATTTCTTTTTTGTAGTTGCAGTAATTCTTGCACAAGTTGTTACATTGCCTTATCTGATTTTCAAAGCTTTTGATAATCCTGAAAAAAGAGAAGAAAAGAAAGCAGCTAAAAAAGCAGCTGAACTTGCAGCTTCCCGAGACAATGATATGGTCAATAAAGCTGTCATAGATGAGATTGAAAATAATCATAATAAAATTATGGAAGTTAATAAGGATCTTGTAGCTAAGGTTTCTACATTCTTCTCTGGTGATAACAGTATGGAAAACTTCCTTGAATACTGTAATGACCTTCTTATGCAGAAAGTATCAGCCGACGGATGTGTAATTCTTGTAGCAGATGATTATGATAACACACTTGCAGTAAAATCATTTAAAGGATCTTTCCCTCCTCCATATAAATTGCCGGAAGATTTGCCACACAAACCAATCAGAGTTGAAACAAACCTTAGATTTGCCCAATTCCAGCTAAAAGACAATATTTTTGGTGATATTTTCTCTGAAGGACAGCCTGCATTAATTGCAGATTCTGTAAAAGACCCTCGCGTATATCAGAATGGTCCTGAAGACTTCCTCCGTTGTGGTAGTTATATTTTTGCACCAATCAAGCAATTGGAAGGAACAGTTGGTTTAATTGCACTTTCACGTGATCCAAATAAAGAAAAGTTTACCAAGAAGGATTTTGATGAAGCAGTTATCCTTGCCGATGCAATTTCAACAACAATGAAACCTTTGTACAGCTTCCTTGATTATGCTGAGCATACAGAATTAAATAAAGGTGGCAGCATTGCTTCTAAATATCAGAAGGATTTACTTCCTCCAAAATTACCTGTAATTTCAGGTGTTTCTATTGGTTGTTATTCAAATCCAGTAGAAAGTGTATGTGGTGACTACTACGATATTATTGTTTCAAGAAAAGATAGAGTTTCATTTGTAATGGCAGACGTTGCAGGAAAAGGAATGAACTCATTAATTGTAATGATTATGATTCGTGCAATTCTTCGTCTTGCTGTTAATACAGCTCAGTCAGCTTCAACAATTATGTCATGGGCTAACAGAGGTCTGTGTTCAGATAGTTCAAAGATTGACCGTTTTGCCAGCGTTGCCTTAATCAATTATAATTCAACAACTAAGGAAGCAGAAATTGCCACATGTGGTAATAATCCTGTTTTCCTTTTCAGTCAGGCAGACAAAGCATTTAAACAACTTTCAACACCATCAGAACCAATGGGTGTAACAAAGGAAACTGTTTATACAGATCAGAAGATTGCGTTGAATACCGGTGACATTCTTGTTACATGTACAGATGGTTTACTTGAATCTCTCAATGAAAATGGTGTACAATATTCAATCGAATCTCTTAATAAAGTTATTACTAAGAATTGTTCAGCTAGTGCAAAGGATATTTCAAATCGTGTAAAAGATGATTTGAGAAAATACTGTGGCACTGCACAGCAATATGATGACCAAAGCCTTCTGGTTATTAAAATTCAATAGGAAAGGAGCTTCTTTATGGAACTTAAAATACGTAAAAATGGTGATGTATACATTATTGACGTAACCGGAGAAATGGATCTTTACAATTCATACAAACTTAAAGAGCTTGTAATGAAGATGTTGGAAAAGAACGTTAAAAACTTCGTTATTAATCTCGAACAGGTAGATTACATCGACTCGTCTGGAATCGGTGCTCTTATTTACATTTGTTCAACAATCAAAAAGATGAATCTAAATTTGGCAATTGCCAACATTCATGGTTCAGTAAAAAAGGTAATTGAACTTACAAAATTGATGGGTTACTTCCCTATTGCTAACAGCATTGAAGAAGCCCTTCTTATGGTTAAAGAATAAAATTTGACCTATATTTTATATATTAAAAAAAGTATTACTTATTCAGGAGGAATAGAATGGTTCAGGAATTAAAGGAACTTAGATCGGATGAGAATGACCCATTATTTGATAAAACAAACATGTTAAAAAAGGAGTTTCCATCGGATTTTAGACAGATACGATATTTCACATTGTTAATCGTACAGTCAGCTCCTACAGAAATCAAAGAATTGAATCTTCTTGAACAGCAGATTAGTGAAGTTATTAAAAATGCTGTAAAACATGGTAATCACTGTGATATTAACAAAAAAGTAACTGTTTGGTATTCATTCAGTGCAACTCATGCTCATATTATTGTTCAGGATGAAGGTGAAGGTTTCCAGGATTTGGAAAAATGGAACGAATTCAATAAAAAACGTCTTGAATGTTTGCACAAAAATGATTTTATGCAGTTAGCTGATTATGTTTCATTCCGTACAAAAGAATCTGATAGCCAGGATGGTGGTAACGCTTTGTTTGCTGCTCTTGAATATTGGAATGGTGGTTTTGTTTACAATGGAAAAAGGAATGCTGTTGCTATGCTTAAAAAATATCAACAGAAATTCCATAACGCTAATCATGATGGAGAATAA
>JAEDFX010000030.1 GCA_016297805.1 Treponema sp.
GCTGGATACCATGCCTTTACCAGAAAATCTGCAATCTATAGGTACCAGCTGTTTTTCTGGATGCAAAGCATTAAGAGAAGCTGTTATTCCTGCGGCTGTTACAAAACTGGAGAATAGCACTTTTAGAGATTGTAAATCTCTAAAAGTAACTTTACATAATAATATTAAAAATATTGGGGAATCTTGTTTTAGGGGTTGTTCTAACTTGAATATTACCAGCCTGCCGGAAAATCTTACTACCTTTGGAAACTATGCTTTTTACGGTTGTTCAGCTATTCAGCGTATTGATATACCTGCTGGAGTAACCATAATACCTGCATATTGTTTTCAAAATTGTTCTGTACTTTCAGCAGTTACTCTTCCTGATGGTTTAACTACTATTGGAGGTAGTGCTTTTAATAGTACAGCTATAACTACCATAACAATTCCAGACTCTGTTATTGGAGAATTAAATGGTTTTTATAATTGTTCAAAACTTACACAGGTAAATATTGGTACTGGCATAACATCTATTGCAGCAAATTGTTTTTATTCTTGCAGCAGCTTAGTAACAATTGAAATACCAGACGGGGTAACCAGTATTGGAAGCAGTGCTTTTTCTTATTGTTCAAAATTAACAGATGTTATTTTTACAAACGGTGGTTATTCTGACTGGAAAAATAATTCTGGAGTTGCTGCGGGCTGGACTAGCTCAAGTGAAGCTGCAAAAACATTAAGAGCTTATTCAAGTTCACTTTATAAAAGGTAATATATGATGAAAAAGAAAATTATATATACAGTTTTAATATTGATTTCTCTGGTTTCCTGCCGTTCCTGGTTCACTAAAGATTATGAAAATGAACCGGAGTTAGATTATGGTACAGTTTGTGGTGCAGTGCTGGAATCTGAGGAAATTGCAAATATGCGCAGTGCATTCCCGGAAATGCCTTCCAATGTAATTTATACTATAACTGCAATAAGAACCGATGAAACTGCTCCAGATATAGCTGGTGTAATAGATGCAGAAAATGGAAAATTCATTATTCAGCTTACTGCAGGTGTATGGAAAATAGAATTAAAAGGCTATAATTGTGAAAATCTTAGTGATGCAGCAGATATAAATCTTATTTTTACAGGTTCTAAAGCCAACATTGTAATTAATGAAGAAAATCCTTATTACAGTAATCTTGATATTACAGTTAACGTACGCATGGAAGAAGCCTATTCAGGCTCTGTTGCTATGGCAGTCTATGCTTATGATAATATTATTACAGAAGCCTATGCTAAATGGCAGGATTCTGCAGGAAACTTAAAGACCCAGACCCTCTCATTTACCTTGGACCCTGTAACAGGTCTTTATAAAACCCTGTTTACAATGACAGATGATACAGATGGGGTACTTCCTGTAATACCTGGTGCCTATGAAGTTTCTTTTGAATTCTACAGAGTAGTTGCTGCTGCTTCTACACTGGCTTATTACTGCCAGGATACTGTGAATGTTTATTCCAATATGCAAACTACTCAATGGGTAGATTCTTCCAATGAGGCAGAATATCTTTCTGTGGTAAATTCAAAAAAACAGCTTTATCTTTCAGAGGCTCTTTTAAGTAAGTTCTTTAATACAACTTTTTTTGTAAGCAACGAAGGAAATGATTCTTTTATTGGAAATTACTATAAACCTTTTAAGACCATACAGCATGCGGTTGAAGTTATTAATGAAATTAATGATGAAGGTTCTTTGTACAGTATTTATCTTCTTAGTGATATAGTAGAAAGTGCTTCTACACCCTCTTATAGTAGTACCAATAAAAATTCTTATGTATATCTGAATACTCCATCTGCTAAATATCTAAGAATTGCAATTTCCGGCTTTGGAACAGAAAGAATAAAAATAAACCTTAACCGCTCAGCCTCAAATACAGGAGCTTTTATAAACTGTCATTCTGCAAATAATTCTGATAATACTTTTCAGTCTGTAACCCTGCGTAATCTGGAAATATCAGGTGCCTATAGTACTAATGCTGTAGTAGATGTTACAGCAAGCTCTGTAAAAATGGTTTCCTGTGCAATAAAAAATAATCATGCTTATGCTGTAAAAAATAGTTATGTATATAATACTAAAAATGTAATTGCTATATCTGGAGTTACAGAAATAAGTGGTAATGAAGGTGGTATATATGAAGGTTATGGAACCATAACCATAACCGGTAAATGTAGTATAAATAATAATTCTCTCTATGGTATTTATTGGGATAATTCAAATTCTGGAAATAGTATAACTTTAAATGGAGAGGTCGAAATAAAAGAAAATAAGTACGGCATTTATTATAAGCCTTATTCTAGTAGTTTATATCTGCAGAACAAAGTAACCATTACAGATAATGAAGAATATGGTCTTTATCATTATAATGGTTATGTATATGCTAAGGGGCAGATATGCATAAAAAATAATGGGGGAGCCGTAAAAAAGAACTATTTCAGTCATATTGCATTTAGCTCTAGTTCAATATCTTCAAAATTTTTAACTGCTGATGGAGATTTAACTGGCAGTGATATTGGTTTCTTTATAGAAGAAGATGAGTTTACGAAATTTTCAAAAAATGCCTGTACTATAGTTAATGGTTATTCTGCTTCTAAATATAATTCAGTAACACCTTATGATACTATTTTTTCTTCAGATCAGGGGTATACTCTGGGGTATGATGGCTCTTCTACAGTGTATATTGGTTTTCATGGGGGACAGATACAGCAGTCAACCTATGATAAGGTAAAATTATATCCAAATACAGATGTCTTTAATAAAAGAATGTCTTCTAAAACAGTTTTTACTGTAAAAGCAAATGTTGATGGTGCTTCTGCTGCAGTTGAATATTTAAAGCTTGAAGCTTTTAAGAATGGCAAACCGGTTGGACTGGAAAAGCAGGAAAATGATGTTTCTGAACTTTCCCTGGATTTTGCAGGAAAGTCTCTGGGAACATACGAACTTCTGGCAACTGCCATTTATGATAATAAAAAATATACAGCCTCGTTTACATTAAAAATTATAGACAAAATACCTGCTAAAGGAGAACTGATAGAAACAGGTATTACAGGGGGAAATTATGGTCCTCTGGAAAAATTCGGGCTTGTATGTGTAATTCCTCCTGGTTCTACAGAAACTGTTACGGGCAGCGATGCAAACTGGAATTCCTATTACAGTGGTACCGCTGCTGCCTATAAAGGTGCCTTTATAGACGGCAGAACTGTTGAGTTGGGTCCATACGCTATTGGTCAGTATGAAGTAACTTCTCAGTTATATATGGATATAATGAAAAACACTTCTTATTATAAGGGAATTGAGTCTAATGTATATTTGCAGACTGGCGATAGAAGCCGATTACGCCCGGTTCCTCAACCTAACTGGTATGATGCGGTTATGTTTTGTAATGAGCTTACAAAAAAATATATGACAGAAGCAGATTGTGTATATAAAATTGCTGTAAGTTCATATTCAACACATATAACAAATGCAACAGTTACTGCAGATTTAAGCAAGCATGGCTTCAGGCTTCCTACAGAGGCAGAGTGGGAATTTGCTGCCAGAGGGGGTAATGCTTCTGCAGTTGAATGGAAATATGCCTTTGCTGGGGTACAATCAGCAACAGGGTTTTCTTCAAGTTCTGTTAGCAATGATAGTAATTTGGATAATTATGGCTGGTTTTATGGAAATACGTCTAGCTCTGGTACAACTTATAATTATACAAGAGAAATAGGCTTAAAACTGCCTAATACACTTAATTTGTATGATATGACAGGAAATGTTTCTGAATTTACAAATGACAGAATAGATTCTTCAACATTAACTGCAGTTACAAAATATGATGATTTATATAAAAATGCAGCAGGTAAAGTTGTGAACCCTGCTGGGGCTGCTGCCGGTTCTTATGTAGTTGTAAAAGGTGGTCATTTTTATTCTTATGCAAATAATTCAGTTGTATCTTATAGATTAAGTCTGGGATGTTCGACTTATTCGTATTATAACTATGGTTTCCGAATCTGTCAGACACTGGAATAGGAGGAATAAAATATGAAAAAAATCAATAAATTACTATACTTATTTTTTGTTTCTGTTTTTATTTTCTCTGCCTGCAATAATTTAACAGAAAACTCTTTAAAAGAAGAAATACCAGAAGGCTACGGCCTTGTTTCCGGTCAAATAGATTGTAATTCACATTACCGTTCTGCCTTTAATGTTGTTTTACCTGACCAGAATATTTTTTATAAAGTAATTGCAGAAGATTCTGAGGGAGTTCTGGATACTGTTACTGCAACAGCCGTTAAAAAGAATGCCACTTTTGTACTTCAGGATACAATTAAAAAAAATACTGCAAAATATCAGCTTATGCTGCCTTATGGAACCTGGAATATTACAATAGAGGGATATACAGCTTATTCTTACGATGCTGAAACAGAGGAAGAAGTATATACAACAAAAACTCTTTATGGTTCTATACCAGATGTTGTAGTTTCTTCATCAAATTACTACCATTCCAATCTAAATATTATTACCATACCAGCCTTATTGGACTCTGACGAAACAGGAACTGTAAATCTTCCAATTTCTGTTACCGCTGCCACAGTGCTTGGGGCCAAGGCTGAATGGGTGCAGAATATTGATGGTACAGATACTCCATTGACCCAGACTCTATTAATCAGCAGTGGTGAAACTGCTTTTACCATGATTGCAGATAACGGTGTTAATGCTTCCGGAGTTCCTTCCGGTTCATATTTTGTTAGATTTTCCTTTTATGATTCTGCAGACTGTGCAGGCACTCTATTATACACCTGTACTGAGGCTATTAATGTTTTATATAAGGTTTTAAGCGAAACAAATTGCTGGGTAAAATCTGAAGTTTCAAATTCTCCTCATCTGTTTTACAGGAATTATGAAACAGATGAGTATGTGGCCGACTTTATTATTACAGATAAAGTTATATATGATGCTTTGAATGACCCGGGAAAATTTGCAGGTAAGGGGTATTATTCACTAAATGTGGATGATATTATTATTTCCATTGATGACCCTGAAATATCTCATGATATTCAAACTGAAATAAATGTAACTGCAGCTAAAAACAATGCTGCTGGTCCTAAAACAGATATTACAGCAGATGCTGCAGACTGGAATATTGCTCTGCTCAATGATGCTGGAGATGATATAACAGCAGCCGGCGGATTTATTATTACAGGTAAAAAAATATTATGTCCTGTTGGTATTCCTTACGATGAAACCTTTAAGCTTTATGTCAGTTTCTGCTACAACAATAAATATTACAGCTGTACCTTTGATTTGAAAGTACAACCTGAATATAATTTTTACTCTATTCCAATTGATGTTTCAACAGGGGAAAAGGCAACTGCTGCATCTACAGAGGTTTATTTTGGAGTATTCCCTAAAACAGTATTGCCGCTCAGCTCTGCAATTACAATTAATGAAAAAAGAAAAATAATACTTGGAAACAATATTTATTATTTAGGCAGTGATGGGGAATATTACGCTAAGGTATTGGAAAATGGTTATGGTACATCTTATAAATATTCTGATAATTCTAGTGTCAAACAGAGCTCTGCAAACAGTTACAGATATTTTAAACTGGAACCAATAAAGTGGAAGGTGCTTACTACAAATTATAACAGCACTGGAAAAGCCTTGCTTCATGCAGATATGGCCATTATGTGTAATATTCCATTTTATGTTAGTACTTCTTCCAGAACTATTTCTGGTACTACTGTTACTGCTACAGACTACAAATATAGTACAGTCAGGGCATATCTTAATGGTGCTTATGAGGCTGGCGATACACAGGCTGCTGAATATTTAAATAAAGGCTTCATGCAGACTGTATTTAAGTCACAAGCACAGTCATTAATTGCATCTACAATATTATCAGATTCATCAAATGTTAATGATAAAATCTTCCTTCTGAATCTTACAGAAGTAACTTCTACTGCATTAGGTTTCCCTACTGGGGGATTTGGATCAAGTGCTAAAGCACGAATCAGGCGTCCTACAGACTATGCTAAAGCTAATTATTCTTATGATGGTGGCAGCGATGTTTCTGGTGCAAAATATATGCTGCGTGGGGCACCGTCAGGAAGTTCTATCAGAAAAGTAGACAATGATGGTGATACTAGTACTACTAATAATTATGGTGTTGGTAGTCCAACTGATAAAAAAATTGCTCTTGTCCCAGCCCTCTGTATAACTCTGGAGTAAAATATGAAAAATAAAGTAAAACTTTCAATATTATTAATTCCTGCTTTTATTTTTGTTTCCTGCATGAACTTTTTCTCTGATGATTTAATTGAACGTAAAGATTCGGAAATTACAGTATTACAGGGGTATTATTCTTTAGAAAATAATTATTCTGCCCGTACTGCAATTCCTTTTCAAGAGTTAAGTACATATACCTTTGAAATTACCGCTGAATCACAGGAGACTCCACCTGCTGATTCTGTAGATGGTGTAATTGATTCAGCCCATAATTCCTATTCTATAGAACTTACAGAAGGTAACTGGAAGCTTACAATAAACGGATATAAAGATGCTGCTAAAACAAAAAAAACTTTGTGTGCCGAAAATCTTATAACCATAGGAAACAGTGGTGTTACAGCTGGCTCTTTGAATTTTGTATTGCAGATGTTCCAGACTCCTCTGGCTGTTAGTGCAGATGTTCTTCTTCCTATAGAAGTGACTTCTGAAATTTCCAGGGTTGAAGCACTCTGGAAAGAATCTGGAATAGAAAAAAAACAGACTATAATTCAGAACTCTTCTTCTACTTCTGGCAATTTTACCATGATAAATGACGGTGAAACTTCATTTACAGCAGTCAATGGTAATTATGATGTACTTTTCAGATTCTATAAAAAAATTGGCGCAGCAGAAGTAATTGCTTATTCTCTTGTAGAAAAAATCAACCTTTACGATTACCTTACAACAAATAAATGGATTGGAAATTCCAGTTCTCCTTTATATAAGAATGGAAAGCTTGTTATTTCCGACAACATCATAAAAACCTATGACAAGGATATATTTTATGTAAGTTCCTCTGGCAGTGATGCAATAAACAGTGGGGGCTTCTTTGATCCATTTGCATCGGTACAGTCAGCAGTAGAAATAATTCAGGCAATTGCTGACCCTGAAGTTGAACAATACACAATCTACCTTAAAGACAATATTACTTTGGCTCCAGATTATACAGACTGGCCAATGCAAGCTGATGGTGTAACTCCGGAGGATTCATATATTACAATCAATCCTTCTTCATCATTAAAAATTAAAATTACCTCTTATGGGGAACCCGCAGCTCCTTATTCAATTAATGCAAATCGTTCAGCTGCAAACACTGGGCGTGTAATGTATGTTGGAGAAAAAGCGGAAGTTACGCTGGAAAATATAACAATAACCGGTGGTTGTTCAAATGTAAATGGTGCTGGAGTATTTGTTAATAGCGGTACTTTAACAATGAATGCAAAATCTTCTATTACTCAGAATTATCTTGCTATTGCTGGTAAAAGTGGAGCTGGTATTTATTGTGAATTTGGTTCTATTACAATGAATGCTGGTGCAGAAATATCTTATAATGGAAATACAACTAATCTTGCAAATGGTGGCGGATTATATTTAAAAGGTAGTGATACCGATTTAACAAAAAAGACTGTCATTAAAATGGAGCCAGGCTCAAAAATTCATCATAATATTGGATATAGTGGTGCTGGTCTAAAAATGCTTTATGGTTCAGACAGTTATTTCCATGGAGCCGAGATTACTGATAATGAAGCTATTTACGCTACCGATGATAATGGAGGCGGTGTATGGGCTTCTATATTGTCGGGAAATTCTCTTGAGATTACAGATACAATTTTGAAAAACAACACAGTAAATTGTGGTACAACTGGTGGCGGAGGAGCCATTTATGTTCATCTTGGTAGGGTTGTAATAAATGGAACTACAACCTTTGAAAATAACTCAGGCGTAACTGGTAATGCCATAAGAATGATGAATTCATCAAATCAACACATTACGCTGTCTGATTCAGTTAAATTTGATAATACAACTCTAAAACAAACTATAGCATATGATTATTCTTCTGTAACTGAAGCTCCATATATCAAACTTGGAACATTAACTGGAACTATAGATGAACAAACAGTATATCTGACAATTTCTCCACTTACAGCAGGTAATACAGTACTTATTCCAGAATCAGTTTCAGTCAATATTGCAGATTATGCAGATAGATTTGTTGTCCTAAATCCAGATTTTACTCCTTCCAATTACAAAATCGACAGCAATGGTAAATTGGCGGAAAAAGTTGCCAAAGGTCCTAACGGTGGAAATGCAAGTTCGGAGTATACTGTTATAAGTTCAGTTTCAGCTTGTGGTGGTTTAAAGCCAACAACTCCAGGAGTTTACAGTATAAGTACAGAGGAAGAACTTAGACAAATCTCTAAGTGGGTTGGTTCACTCGAAGGTTCTGTTGTAAAAGAATTTGAAGGTTATACTTTTGTTTTGTACGATAATATTATATTGACCACTGACTGGATTCCTATTGGTGGATATGATGGAACAACAAATATGAATTGTTTTTCTGGAACAATTGATGGAAATGGAAATTCAATTTCAGGTTTTACATATAATAATTCATCAGCACAAAGAGTAGGTTTAGTTTCTGTAGCATTTGGGGCAAGTATAAAGAATCTTACTCTGGAAGGTACTGTCGCTGCAAAAGGATATGCAAGTGCATTTGTTGGATATTCTTATGGTGATTTATTGATAGATAATTGTGTGAATAAAGTTAAAATTATAAGTACTGGTGCTGATAATACAGGCGGCTTTGTTGGTTATGCTGCAGGACAGAGTGGTTCATCTATATCTGTTACAATACGAAATTGTATAAATATTGGTGAAATTTCAGGGTATGGTAGTTCCGGTGGAATTCTTGGTGCTACTTCATCAGCTGTAACTTCTTTGGATATTGCAAACTGTATAAATGCAAGTCCTGTGTCTGGCACAAATAATTATGTTGGTGGAATTATAGGAAATACAGGATTAGGAAACAATAGAGTGTTTGTGCATAACTGTATTTCCTTAGGTGTGGTTTCGGGACCAAATTCTGGCGCTGTTATTGGAAAACTTGATTCAAGTACAACAACATATCCGAATTTTGATTATTGTTATTATTTAAATGGAATTAATACAGAGCTTGTTGGAAGTAAATCTCCAAGTTATGTTCCATCATCAAATATCCTTAGTTTTACAAGTGATGGAACGGCATCCACCCTATCTACTACTTATGACTTAATGGCAGAACTAAATTCATGGATAACAGATCCTCTAAAAGGAAATGATTCGGCTTATTCGATTTACAACAAATGGTCATATCAACCAAATGGATATCCATGCTTTAATAATAAGGTTTTGATAAGTGTTCCATAACCGGTAATATAATTATCAGTTTATGGTGGCGTAATTGGTACTGGAAGTAATGTGGGGGGAATTGCAGGTTAGATAAATAAGACCAAGATGGAAAACTGTTTAAGTAATCCAACCAGTGCGATTTCAATTGGTGATGATGTAGGAAATATATATGGAAATACATATTCTGGCTGTGAAGTTAATTATTGTTATTATCTAACATACGATAGTTCTGAAGAAAAATACTGTGGAAATACAACTGTAACTCCAGAAAACTGCAATACTTTCCGTGTAATGAATACAAAATATCAAGTATATAATGCCGGCAATTCTCTAACAGGTACTTATTCTGCTGATACAGATTTGTGTGATATTATGAACGATTGGGTAAATTATAAGAATACAATCTCACCAGGGTATCTGAACTGGCAATATGAAAGCTCTCGTATGGAGTTTATTGATTAACATACTACACTTCAAAAATGGAAAAACATCCCCTGAACTGAAATCAGGGGATATACCATATCTATTTCCCCAAAGCTTTCTTTAAATCTTCCAAAGAAACATTGAAATCAGCCGCTGCTGTTTCGGGTTTAATGTTGTACTTAGTGACAGCCATAAGGGCATCTTCCAATGCTTTTTCATTACGTCCTGTTATATGCCCTTCCTTACGACCTTCAGCACGACCTTCTTCACGCCCTTCCGCTAATCCTATTGTGTGACCTTCCGAACGTCCTTCCACAAGTCCTTTGGCACGTCCTTCAGCTAATCCAATTGCACGAGCTTCCTCTTTCTCATCTTCTAATATATCAGCAAAGTACATATATTCGTCCTTAAACATATAATCTGCTTTTGCAAGTGTTACAGAATCTTCCAGTTGTTTTGTAAAGTCAGAGTTAGCCTTCAGTTTATATATAAATTCCATTACATCCCGAACTTCTTTAGTTTCTGCTTTTGCATATGCACTTGTATTATAAAATAACTTATGTGTTTTGTCTTTAATAATATATTCAGGAACTTCTTTAAATGATTTTGTTTCTGTGTACAAAGGAATTGATTCCCCAAATGGATCATCTTTACATATAAAAATTATATATGTTTCTTTAAGATCTTTGAATTTTGTTCTTCTTGGTGTACAAGATATATCAGAAGCACTCAGGTAATATCTGGACCGAAGTAATAAATCATCATAATCTCCGGTCTGCATCTCTAGATTGTAGATTTTATCATTTCCTTCTACATAAACATCCATTCTTATTCCACGTGTCTGATAGTAATCATCAAGAGGATGTTCGCTTTGTATATAGTCTATGTCGTGTACTTTAATACCAAGAAGGATTTCCAGCATTTGTTTGCATAGATTTTTATTCTTCATAACTTTGCAGAAAATAAAATTGTCATAAAATTGCAAATCTTCCCATTTTTTCGAAAACTGCCCCATTGTTATACCTCTCATATATAGTTATTGCCGTAATTTGCGATTTTTACCAAAATTACAAAAAAAAATGAGAAAAAAATTGGAATTTGTTATAATAAAGATAAATTGAATTCATACACATTGTTTTCCCGTTGACATACCATCCAGAAATTTGGTATGATACTTTACCCGTTAAAGGATTTTGGACTGCTCATCTGGAATCCTTGATGTCAATCAGAACAGATGCAAAGTTTTGAAAGGCACAGATAAACTTTTATTTTTAGTAAGGTATATCATGGAAACTATCTTCGTTAAAGAATACGAACAGGCTCGCAAATGGTACATTATTGATGCAGCCGGAAAACCAATGGGACGTGTTGCTGCAAAGGCAGCTTATATTGCACGCGGTAAGAACAAAGCTTCTTATACAAAGAACCAGTTGATGGGTGATTTTGTTGTAATCATCAATGCTGAAAAAGCAATCGTAACTGGTGGAAAAGAACAGAAAAAAATCTACTATCACCACACAGGTTTCGTAGGTGGACTTCGTGCTCACACATATGAAAAATTGTTGGAAAAACACCCAACACAGCCAATGGAATTGGCAGTAGCTGGTATGCTTCCACATGGACGTCTTGGACGCAAAATGCAGGACAATGTAAAGATTTACGCTGGTGCTGAACATCCACACGCTGCTCAGAATCCACAGCCAATCGAACTTTAATTCAGGAGTTAAGAAATGGTAAAGAATATTGCTATTGGTACAGGTAGAAGAAAGACTGCTGTTGCTCGTGTATTCGTTCGCGATGGCTCAGGAAAAATCGTTGTAAACGGTAAAGATGTAAAAGAATATTTCGTATCTGAAGCTCAGCTCCAGGTCGTACAGCAGCCATTGTTGGTAACTTCAATGGGTAACAAATATGATATCCTTATCAATGTACAGGGTGGTGGTTTGAATGGTCAGGCTGCTGCTTGTTTGCATGGTATTTCTCGTGCATTAGTACAGATTGATCCAGATGCTCGTACATCTCTTAAAGCTAACGGATACCTTACACGTGATTCACGTATGGTTGAACGTAAGAAGTACGGTCAGAAAGGTGCTCGTAGACGCTTCCAGTTCTCTAAACGTTAGTCGTTTACCGAAACTCTATACAAAGCAGCTCTTGTTTAGGGCTGCTTTTTTTATGTTTAGTCCCTTTGACAGGTTTATAGAATGCAAGATATTCTAAGGTGGTTCATGAGCTTGTTTAATGAAGACTAGAAATCTATTTAGGATTATGAATGATAATAAAATCTGTTGCTGAAACTTCTTATTCTGGTATGTTCAAAATCGCTTTTACTGAGGGCGCACCTTTTTTTATTCGCCAGGAATATCTGAATACTATTCAAGTTTATGATATTCTCCCAGAAAATGAATATTCCGAAGAACAGACAAATGAACTTTTGGATGCAGGACTTGCCAGTGCTGTTGAACTTAAAGCTGTAGAATATCTTGCCAGAGCGGAGCAGTCTAGATTTGGTCTTACTCGAAAATTAATTGAAAAAAAATATGATAAAAAATATGTTCAGATGGCAATGGATTTTCTTGAAAATAAAAACTATCTTAGTGATGAACGTTTTTCCCGTGCCTGGCTTCATGGACGAAGAATAAATCATTACGAAGGTAGAACCCGACTTTTGGCAGAACTTCAGAGTCGAGGTATTTCAAAAGAAGTTTCTGTTTGTGCTGTTGATGAGTTTTTTTCAGAAAATTGTGAAACTGAAATATGTGCAAAGGCTTATGAACGTTTTATCAAGCGTGGCAAAGAGGGAGAGAAATTAATAGCTGCAATGATGCAATCTGGTTTTTCTTATAAAATGATTCGTGAAGTTCAGGAGTCTAATCCTTCTTCAAAATAATCAATGTAATATCATCTTCTGCAGGGGTGTTTTTCTGGAATTTCTTAATTTCTTCGAGTATTAAAGAAATCTGTTCTTCCGGTGAGGTCATGATTGTCTTTTCAAAGATTTTTAGTAAACGGAAGTTTCCAAAAGCCTCACCATTTTCATTCTCGCAATCTGTAATACCATCAGTAAACAGAAAAAGTTTGTCACCGCTATTCATTTTTACATATTGAGAATAATAGAATGGAGCAATTGTTCTCATTCCAATTGCTCCAACTGCTTTTACATGTTTATTCAAAAACTCGAAAGTATCTTCTTCTTTTTTATAAAGTATAGGAGCTAAATGACCTGCATTTACATATTCTATAGTATCATCTTCATGGATTTTTAAAAGAATTCCAGTTAAGTAATTTTGAACCTGTCCTTTTTCTTGAATGAAGCGGTCGTTGATTTTTTGAACAACTTCCCAAAGTTCTAAATCCTTATTGTTATGAAATTCAGAATGAATTATGTTTTTTGAAAGAAGAGAAAGTAATCCAGAAGATACTCCATGACCAGAAATGTCGAAAATTCCCAATCCTTTTAATATATGGCCATCATCAAAAAAATCATATAAATCACCGGAAACACCAGCCATTGGAACCGTCTTGAAAGCTAAGGTAAATTTTTCATAATAATTTGGTTCAAGAGAATAGAAAACTTTCTGTATCTGTGCGGCCTGTTCAATTTCTTTTGCAAGAATATCTTTTTGTTTTTCCAGCTGATTTTCTGTATCACGGATTTTAAAGCTTAAGAAAATTCCAAATATGTAAATTATTAGATAAACCAGAGGAAAACGAGATTTAAATACTTCGTCATATGGATAAATAAAATTTGAAAGAGGGGTCCATAATCCTAATACTAGAATAAGCCAGCAAATGCCGTTTACAATTATAAAAGGTTTTAAGCTCATAATGTATACAGTCAGAATAGGGAAAATAACTGACCATATTACTCCAAAGCCCTGTGAACCGCCTCCTATAAGAAAAACAAATTCAATTGCATATATTACTGCAACTGCAACAATGTAAAACAAATTTAATTTTTTTGTGTAAGTTGTATAGAAAAAAATAAAGAGCATTACAATGCCATAGGAAGCTGATGTATATGCTGAGTTGTAGTTTTTGTCTCCCAGACATATAAAAATCATTAAAATGCCTTCCAGGCCTATCAAAAGGCTTATGAATCTTGCCATCTGATAGTTTCTGTTTGTTGAGACCTGTAATTCGAGTTTACTGAGTAGTTCTTTCAGTTTATTTTTTAGCGTCATTTAACTTCTTCTAAATAAATCAGTTTTCCTTGAAAGTCTCCCCAGTCTCTGGAAACAGCAATTCCAGCATTTTTGATTGAAAGTCCAGTAAGTGTGTATGGTGCAAATTTTTCCTGATCTTCATCAGGAAAAATTACTTTGTATTTTTTCTGGTCATCCAATCCATTTAATTTTATAAATCTAGTCTTATAGTTTGCATGATTTAATATTTGAATGAAAGTAATTAAAGCCTTTGATTTATCTTTGGAAACACTCATCCAGCAGTCATATTCATTATTTTCTCTGCAGGATGCAACTCGCCAGTAATCGCCATTACGTACAAGGTCACTGTATTTTTTGTAAAGAGCAACCTGATTTGGTATCATCTTACGGTCTTCTTCTGACAGCTTAGTAATGTCCAGCTCGTAGCCAAAAGTACCAGAAAGGGCAACATAACCACGGGTCTTAAATGGTGTAACACGTCCAACTGCGTGATTTGGACATACGGAAACATGAGCTCCCATTGTAGAAAGAGGGTATACTAAAGCTGTTCCTTCCTGAATTGAAAGGCGTTCGTAGGCATCTGTATCATCTGAACACCAGATTTGAGGACTGTAATAGAACATTCCTGGATCAAAACGAGCACCACCACCGCTGCAGTTTTCCAAAAGCAGATTAGGGAACTCTGTAATCAAACGTTCCTGCATTCTGTAGAGGGCAAGAACATAGCGGTGATAAAATTCTCCAATCTGGTCAGCTGGTAAATTTAATGAACCAATATCTGCCAGCTGACGGTTCATATCCCATTTTACATATTCAATATTTGCAGAATGTAATATTTTAGCTACCTGATTGTATATGCAGTCCTCAACTTCCTTACGGGTAATGTCTATAACTAACTGTTGTCGGCTCATACCAGGTTCACGGCCTGGAATCTGAATAGCATAATCAGGATGAGCTTTATATAATTCCGAGTCTGGAGAAATCATTTCTGGTTCGAACCATATTCCGAATTTCATACCAAGTTTATTAACTTCATCAACAAGATGCTTTAATCCACCTTTGATTTTTTCTTCATTAACAAACCAGTCTCCAAGAGAACTGTCATCAGAACTACGGTGACCGAACCATCCGTCATCCATAACCAGCATTTCAATTCCGTCTTTACTTGCTTCACGGGCAATGTCCAGAAGTTTTTCTGTATTGAAATTGAAATATGTTGCTTCCCAGTTATTAATCAAAATCGGGCGCATAGATTTTTTGTATGGACTGCGGATTAAATGTTCACGGTAAAGATCATGGAATGTATGACTCATTCCGTTCAGTCCCTTATCAGAGTAAACCAGAACTGCCTGTGGGGTTTCAAAACTATCGTCGGAATTAAGCTTCCAACTGAAATTTTCAGGATTGATTCCAATTACTGTACGAATTGAATCAAACTGATTGCACTGAACGTTTGCAACAAAATTTCCTGAATAAATGAAGTTTACACCATAAACGCGACCGTTGTTCTGGTCTGCATTGTGATCCATAATGGCAATGAAAGGGTGTTCCTGATGGCTTGTTTCGCCGCGCATGGAAACTACTCCCTGTTTTCCCATGTGAATTGGTCTACGGTCAATATGACGTTCACGAGCCCAGCTTCCGTGGAGGGTAATCATATCGTAATTATCATTATCCATATCAAAAGCTGCAGAAAGTGCTTTCCTGATATAAACAGACTCTTTTCCATTATTGATAATTCTTGTAGAACGTACAATTGCATTTAATTCTTCAAAAACTGTGTACACAAGAACAACTTCTACACCAAGAACCGGGTCTTCTGTTGTAATTTCAAGTGTCTGGGCATTATCTCCAAATACTGCTGGAAGCCCTTCAATAGGCTTTGTTCCATCTGAAATAGTGTGAGATTTGTATTTTAATTCTACACCATTGTTGCCAGTGCTGTTAGTAATGGCAAGGGCCGATTCTCGAAAATCTCCAAGACCGTCTGTCGGTAATTCCTGTGGAAGAAAATCTAAAAGTGAATGTTTTTCACGGAATATTTTTTCTTTGCTGAATCCATATTCGTATTGGCGGGTAAGGTAACTTATATCATCTTCACCAATTTTTGAACCAAAATAAGTATGGGCAATATAGCCTCGTTCAGAAATTGTAATGCAATATGTTGATTCCAGCATGTCTAAGCGGAAAGTTTTTGTTTCTTTGTTATAAGTAATCATTCTTCTATTATAACATAGGTTTAAATCAAATGGCAAAAATAGTGCCATTTGATTTAACTTGAGTTTCTTGCGAAACTCTGCTTATTTAACTGTTCACTTGCGTGAACGAATTTCACATCCTCGGAAGTTGAAACTTCCTGCGATGTTCAATTTTTAGGTAGGTTTAAATCAAATGGCAAAAATAGTGCCATTTGATTTAACTTGAGTTTCTTGCGAAACTCTGCTTATTTAACTGTTCACTTGCGTGAACGAATTTCATATCCTCGGAAGTTGAAACTTCCTGCGATGTTCAATTTTTAGGTACTATATTTTCAACTGCATTATAATTTATATAGATAATTATAGGCTTACATTTCTTTTTTTTATGATTTTTGAAGAATAGAAATCCTCTTGCACAAAAAGCTTCATTGGTTCAAAATATCACCATGAAATCTTATGTACACAAAGTAAATTATTATGAAACAGACAAGATGGGAATTACTCATCACTCAAATTATATCCGTTTTATGGAAGAAGCACGTATTTACTTCCTGGAACAGATTGGCTGGAATTTTGAACGACTTGAAGCAGAGGGGGTAGGTTCACCAGTTATTTCTCTTACTGCTAATTACAAAAAAACAACAAAGTTTCCTGATGTTATTAATATTGAAATATATGTCGAAAAGCTTTCTGCTTTCAAATTGACTTTTGGATATATCTTTAAAGTCGGTGATGATGTGGTATTTACAGGAACAAGTTCTCACTGCTTTCTTGATACTTCAGGAGCTCCTATTATGCTTCAGAAGAAATATCCTGATATGTATGCTCAATTTCAGGAATATTTAAAGGCTTCTGAGTAATGGGGATTCCCTATGGGACGAGAGATTGAAGTAAAGATACCTTTATCTAAGGATGATTTTGACAGGCTTTTTGATTCTCTAATACTTTGTAAAAATAGTATTGATGGTGTAACAGTTACATCGACTTCTGCAGATTTGATTACAAAACAGGATGAGTATTATTCGAAATATAGTACCCGGGAAGAACGCAGGGCCGCAGGAGAACCTCAGGTTATTAGAATTAGAACGGAAGAAATTTCCGGTAAATCAAAATCATATTTTACCTTGAAATTCAAAAAGAAAGAAAATGGAATTGAATTAAATAAGGAAGATGAGACCTTTGTTGAAAATCCTGAGGTTTTACGGGAATTTTTTTCGGAAGCGGGTTATCAGCTTTTTTTTGACAAGGTAAAGAAAAATTATTCTGCAAATTGTGAATCTGAACTTTTTCCGGAAATTAATTTCCACGCCGAACTGGAAAATGTAAATGATTTGCTTTATTTAGAAGTGGAGGTTGTTCAGGAAGAAGGGGAGGCGGATGTTATAAAACAGTCCCTTTTTGACTTCCTGATCCAGCTGGGCCTTAATCCTGAAAATCGGGATATCCGCAGCTGGATGGAAATATTACTGGGTAATTAACGCATTTTCTAGAAACGGCTCGATAAATCTCGCCCCCCGGTTTTTAAGGTAAATGCTAAACGATAGTCACAATGGACTATCGTTTTTAACGCATTTGCTAGAAACGGCCTTCGTCAGTGTCCCAGTAGTTTAATTCGTTGTGTTCTTTGATGAATTTTACACAGTCGTCTACTGTTGTGAAGCAGAGACCTACTACTGTATCGGCACAACCATAATAAATTGCGATTTTACCATCTTTTTCATCTGTAAGAGCAGCAACTGGGAAACATACATTATCTACGAATCCTGTTGTTTCATATGGCATTTCTGGTGTGAGCATGTAGTCACCACAGCGGTATCTTACGATGCTTGGTTTGTCATGGTCCAGAATTGCAGCAGAGAATGAATAAACGAATCCATTACATGTTGTTGAAACTCCATGATAGAACATCAACCAGCCTTTTTCTGTTTTTCCTTCATCATTTTCATACTCAATTTCGATAGGTGCTGGTCCACATCCGATTTTAACACCCTGCCACCAGCCACGGCCACCTTTCTGCATAACCAGTCTGTGCTCACCCCAATATTTCATATCTGGTGATTGAGAAAGAAGAATATCACCAAATGGAGTGTGTCCGGAGTCACTTGGACGGCTGAGCATTACGAATTTATTGTCTATTTTTTTAGGGAATAAAACTGCATTACGATTGAATGGCAGGAAAGGATTTTCAAGACGAGTGAAGTCTACGAAATCTTTTGTACTGGCAATACCAATAGAAGCACCGTCAAAATCACCACACCAAAGAATGTAATATGTATCGTCAACTTTTACACAGCGTGGGTCGTAAGCATAGAATGGGTCATGTGGAGTTCCGTCAGGATCATGCATATGAATCTTTTCTTTCTGGAACGCCCAGTTGATACCGTCATCAGAATCACCAATGTAAAGGAAAGGACGTCCTGATGTATCTTCAGAACGGAAAACACCTTTGAATTTTCCCTGCCATGGAATTACTGCAGAATTGTAGATTCTTCCCATTCCTGGAAATGGATTTCTTCCAATTACAGGATTAGCTGAGTAACGCCAGATTGGAAGCCAGTAATCTGCAGGTTTGTCCTGCCATGGAATGTTTGGTAAATTTCCGCCGCTAATAATTTTGTTCATGTTTTATTCCTCTTTAAGTAAGTTTTATATTTTAAGAATAAATCTGATACTTAAGTTTGTCAATAAAAATTAGTTAAAATTAGTTTCAAAATTAACTAAATTTAAGTAAATTGATTTAATTATTTTCTTGTTTACTTAATAATTATGGAATATACTGAAATTATGAAAACACAAAAGATAAATCAGATTATGGATAAAAGAATTTTGGGTAGAACCGGATATGATAATTCAGATAAACCATTGGCTTTGTTCTGGGGAGCTTCTGCTCTGGAAATAAATATTAAGTCTAAAGAGGTCTGGGCACTTATTTCTTGTAACTGGACAACTCATGAATCATGGGTGGCAGTTGAAGTAAATGGATATCAGACAAATAGATTTATAGCTTCAAAAGAACCTCAATGGGTTTGTGTTGCTCGAAATCTTAATGTTGAAAAAGAAAATCTTATTTCCATTATAAAAGATACACAGGCAATGGCTGGTGATGCAGAACATGTTTTGTTTATTCATGAAATTGGACTTTCTGATGATGGAAAGTTTTGTGCTTTGCCTGAACGTAAACTGAATATAGAATTTATTGGCGATAGTATTACCATTGGTGAAGGTCTTGCTGGAAATCCTGATGAAATGGATTGGATTGCCCAGTGGATGTGTGCCAGCAAAACCTATGCCCGTCAGACTGCTAAAAACTTAAATGCAAACCTGAGTGTTGTATCTCAGTGTGGATGGGGACTATGCTGGGGTTGGGATGGAAATATTCATAGTAATATGCCTGAGCATTACAATAATGTTTGCAGCCTGTTAAATAGTGATTATCAGAAATCTCTTGGAACTTGTAATGGTTACAATTTTTCAGTAAAAAATGATTTTGTAGTTTTGAATCTGGGCACCAACGATAATGGAGCTTTTTTTCAAACCCCATGGAAAGACGAAAAGGGCATAGAATATCCTCGCATAGTTGATGAATACAATAATGCAAATGCAAAAGATACTCAGCTTATAAAGGATGGTGTAATTTCATTTTTAAAGAATATACGCCAGAAGAATCCTGCTGCAAAAATCGTATGGACCTGGGGAATGATAAAACTTGTTGTTGTACCTTCTATAATTCAGAACGCAATCAACCAGTATAAAACCGAAAATCAAGATTATCAGGTCTACTTTCTTGAACTGCCTGCTATGGAAGATGTGGAAGTATCTGATGAGGATAAAGGTAGCCGTGGACATCCAGGACCTAAGACTCACAAACTGGCTGCAGAAAAACTTACAGCTTTTTTACAGAGTCTCTTATAATCAGGTTGCCGCTTATAAGGTGGCGGCCTTTTATGTAGTCACGGCCATTGATTTTGTTCAGAATTAAATCTGATGCGACTTTGGCTGTGTTTTCAGGCTTTATGAATACAGTTGTTAATCCAATATCAATTGTGTTCTGTGTAAGATAGTTGTCAAATCCGGTTACAGAGATATCTTCCGGAACTTTGAAGCCTTTTTCATTCAGAGTTTTGATTAATCTTGCGGCAGTTTCGTCACAGTTACAAATAAAGGCTGTTGGCATATCTTCCAAAGGAAGCTGTAATTCAATATCAAGGCCTTTTTCATTTCTATCATTGATTGCTTCTGTTATGTCTGATGATAATTTATTTTCAATCATTGCTTTCTGAAAACCCATGTAACGGTCCTGAATGGAAGAGGTTGCACCAATGTTTCCAACAAAGCGAAGTTTTTTATGTCCCTGTGAAATCACATAATTAGTCATCATATAAGAACAATAATAGTTATCATCAGAGACACTGTCATAGTACATAGAGTTGGTATAAAAATCCAAAAGTATGAAATTGTCATAATGGGAATGGATTGCTTCCAGATAAGCATTGCTGACTTGACCTAGAATAATAACACCATCTACTTTTTTGTCATTTAGCATATGTGGAAGATTAAGATTTTCTTCATCTTCATTTGTCAGCAATTCCATAATGCTGTAATACTTTCTGTTGAGCAATTCCTGGGAAATGAAGTTGAAAAGGTACCAGTAATAAGAGTTAGTCATTGTAAAAAATTTATTTGGAATCAGAATACCAATATTACCTGTTCCGCTTTCAGTATCATCAGAGCCTGGTGTAGTATCTTTTTTTGTCTGGTAACCCATTTCATAAGCTAAATCTTTTATCTGCTTACGAAGATCGTCACCAACTCCATCTTTATTTGAAAGTGCTTTTGAAACTGTGACTGCACTGATGTTTAATTTTTCAGCTATATCTGATAATCTAACTTTCTTTTTCTGATCCATGTTTAAAAATATACCATTTTTAAGTAAAAAAAACAATTATTTAGTTTCGGCGAAGACATCAGCAAAGTAACCACTGGAACTTATAGGTTCACCTCCGTTGGTAAGATGATTCGTATCTCCCATGCGTTCAACGCGGAATGCGGCTTTTCCGGAAACACGTTCTTCTGAATTCAAAATTGTTATGGAAGTAGGTGCAATATAAAAACCCTGCCATAACTGCATTGGTGAAAGACCCGTAAGGTGAGCAATTATTGTAAAGGTTACTCCCAGGTGGCAAAAGAATACAAGCGTTTTTTCTTCAGGATAATCGTCTTTTATAGATTTTAAATGATACTGCTTGATAGGTTCTGACCAGTTGTGATTTGGAACTGGATTTTTTACATCGTATAGACCGTTCTTGTTTCTTTCATATCCGTAGCGTGTAAGAATGCTGTCAATTCCATCACATACTTCCTGATAGCGTTTAGGAATCATTTCGCCCATATAATCATTGTGGCACCATTTATCCTTAGAGAAAAAATCAGGATTAGAAAAAAAATCTTCTGGCATAATATCCCAGGTACGGAGCTTTTCGCCAGTCTTGGATTCATGCCAGGTAGGAAATTCCTGCAACCAGTTGCAGATTTCTGCTTCCCGGTTCATTCGCTTTAGTGCAGGCTCCCCGGTTGCACGAGCACGGCCCAAAGGCGAACTGAAAAATTCAGTAATGTTTTTCCACTTACAGATTCTTTCTGTAAGTAGAGCAACTTCTCGTTTTCCTTTTTCAGTCAAATTATCATTTTTATAATCTGGGTCACCGTGTCGTACAAAAATTAATCGCATTTATAAAACCTTATACCTTAAATAAATCAATTTCACCTTTAATAGATTCAATAGAACTTGTAACTTCTTTTGAAACTCCAGTAAGTGCATCACCAACATTTTTAAGAGGAATTAATGTTCTTGCAAAGGTTACTGGTAGAAATGAAAATAAAATTGTTTTTCTAAGGCTTTTCATATAGATAATCTCCTAAGTGTATCACTAAATATTATAAATGGAAATTTATAAAAGCAAAAAAAATCCTGCAAATCTGGGTGATTTACAGGATTTTAAAACAAATTAATATTTTATATTAGTTGTTACAGAATTCTTTCTTCAAGAAATCCAAATCCAATTCTGGATAAAGAACATGAGCTTTGAGTAATTTGTTTACGCGGGCTTTTGCTTCTTCCTGAACTTTTGGATCAAGTTCGATTTTACCTTTTGCAGGTTTTCCTTCCTTTGTGAGGCCAGGTTTTGTTCCTTTCAATACAAAGTCGATGATGTCAGCAACTTCTTTCATATCTGCTTCGTTCATTCCAAGAGTTGTAAGACCTGGTGTACCGATACGAATACCAGATGTCCACCAAGCACCATTCTTGTCATATGGAAGTGCGTTTGCGTTGGCTGTTACACCACACTGGAAGAGAGCTGCTTCTGCCTGTTTACCTGTAAGACCGTAAACTGTTACATCACAGAGCATAAGGTGATTGTCTGTACCACCAGTCTGGAGAGGAATACCGTGTGATTTACATCCTTCTGCCAAAGCTGCGGCATTTTTTACAACCTGCTGTGCCCAAGCCTGATATTCTGGTGTGCGTGCTTCTTTGAAAGCAATTGCTTTTGCAGCCATAATGTGACCAAGAGGACCACCAAGTACCATTGGACAACCTTTGTTTACGTAATCAGCAAATTCTTTTTTACAGAGAATCATAGCACCACGTGGACCGCGCAAAGTTTTATGTGTTGTTGTAGTTACAATATCTGCCCATTTTACTGGATCGTAGTCGCCAGTGAATACTTTACCAGCAACAAGACCTGCAAAGTGTGCCATATCTACCATTAATACTGCTCCACATTTGTCTGCAATTTCCCGGAAACGTTTGAAATTGATTTTGCGTGGATAAGCAGAATATCCTGTAAGAAGGATTAATGGTTTTACTTCCATAGCCTGTTTTTCAATTGCATCGTAGTCTAAAAGACCAGTTTCTTTATCTACACCGTATGGATGAGATTCAAACATGCGGGCAGAAACGTTCATTTTGTAACCATGTGTAAGGTGACCACCACAAGAGTAGTCAAGACCCATAAGTTTCTGATTTCCAAATTTAACACGGAGTTCTGCAAACTGTTCGTCTGTAAGATCGTTCAAAGATTTTACGCCAAGTTCTTCCAAAGTTGGAGTTTCAACTTTAGCTGAAAGAATTGCCCAGTAAGCAACTAAGTTTGTATCAGCACCAGAGTGTGGCTGAA
>JAEDFX010000126.1 GCA_016297805.1 Treponema sp.
CCTGTTGAAGCTGTTGAAAAAATGATTACGGAAAATGCCTTACAGCTTCTTAATAATGTCCTTTAAAGTTTTAATGTGTTCAAATTCCTTTGGATTTATCTTGCTTAGATGACTTTCCAGAACTTCCATTCGTTTGTGGAAAAGTTCTATAGCCTTTGGATTCAACAGATTGATTTTTTCCTCAACAGTTTTCTTTCGCTTTTCAATAATATTTTCCAGTTCATCAAGCTGAGTTCTGGTAAGTTTTCCATTTTCCACAAGCTGTTCCAAACGGATTTCCAGACGATCCAGTAATTCCGATTCATCAAACAGACCAATTTTACCCCAAGCCAGTTTCTCTTCAATTTTCTCAATATTGATATTTGTAAGTTGTTCCGATTCTTTAATAGAAGAAATAGACGCTACCATTTCATTAGCAAACTGCTGCATTCGTTCTTCAGCCTCTTCACCAAATGCCCATTCCATTTCCGCCAGTTTTTCATCAGCTTCAATAAAATTATCAGGAGTATTTGGCACATCTCCTTCAAGAGGATAGGGTTTAACATATCCGCAGTCACGCAAGGCAAGAGACATTGTGCGGCGTACATGACCTTCTTCAATAAGACGTTCAGCACCAAATTGTCGCAGCTGGTCGTTTATATGTCCCTGATGTTCTGTGATGTAGAATCGTATTCCCATTTTGCTGAATTTATCTGCCAGATATACCAGTTTATCTGCCGCAGTAATATCAATATCACCAATTCCACTGGCATCAATAATAATCTGTTTTGTGGATGGCATAACTGCATTTTCAATATCATTTTGCAGGGTATTGATATTTGCAAAAAACAGATTGCCTCCAAAACGGTAAATCAAAGTGTCTTTTATGGCAATTGAATTTTTGTTACGTTTTAAATTGTAATATCCGTGTTGACCTGGAATTTTACCAAGAAATGAACGAGGTGGAATAACGGCTTTACGAACAACCTGAACAAAAGAAAGTACAACTCCAATCATTACCCCGTTAATTGTTCCTAGAAAAAGAACACCTAAAAATGCTACCAGGAAAACTAAAAGCTCCTGATGATTACATTTCCAAAGTCGTTTTGCCTGTTTAAAATCAATAATTCCAAGAAGAGCACTCATAACTATGCCGGTAAGAATTGGAACTGGAAGGTAGATGAAATATGGGGTACAGAAAAGAATTACCAGAACCATAGAAATTGCGGCGGTAATACTCATTATCTGACTTTTGCTACCAAACTGCTCTGCAATGCCAGAACGGGAAACTGAACCGTTTATTGGACAGCAGCCTGTTACCGCACTTGAAAAGTTCATAAGGGAGTAGGCCAAAAGCTCCTGATTGTTGTTCAGCTTGTAGTCGTATTTTGAAGCGTAACTGTTTGCGGCTAAAAGGGTTTGCGCCATTATTACAAGAGCAATTGTGAGGCTTAGAACAAAGTAGGATTCAAAGTGAGGCAGCAGAGTGAACACATCTGGAATGATGAATTCTGGGAGACCTGCATCTACTGCTGGCAGAAGTTTTACTCCAAAACAATCAATATGAAATACTGCAGTCAGAAAAATTCCCACAAGCAGCATAATTACAGACATTGGGAATTTTGGAAAAAATCTTTTAAAGCTTTGAATTATTACCACAGTTCCCAGACCCAAAACCATAGAAACCCAATTATAATTTACACTTTCTTCTATTATATGGGATATTAAAACAATTATTTCTCCAGTACCGGCATTACCGCCAAATAGTTTTGGAATCTGCATAAAGATGATTGTTGCTCCCACGCCAGAAATGAATCCGCCCATAACAGGAGTTGAAATATATTTCACAACCCGTCCAGCGTTTATAAGGCGGAAAATCAGGAACCATACACCCACCATTAAAGTAATTGCAGGAACAAGCGACAAGGCTTCTGGAGAATTTCCAGCAATTCCAAATTCAGCCAGACTAGCCCCTACCATTGCAGCAGGCATTGCATCGACACCCACAACAAACTGTGGAGATGATGAAAAAAGTCCGTATATCAGAATTGGTAAAATAGAACCGTACAATCCATAAACCGATGGAAGTCCTGCAATCTGTGCGTAGCCCATGGAAATTGGAATTGAAACAAGGGCTACAATCAGACCTGCGAAAATATCATTTTTAATATTTTTTGATGTAATAGTTCCTTTGGAAAGCATAGCTTAATTATAACATATAAATTCGGTAAATACACTTGACTTAACTGTTATAGTATTATATAAACAGTAGTAACAGTTAAATGTTTTATGAGGAATGATTTTGAAAATACTTCAGAATTCAACAGAACCAATTTACAAACAGATTGCTTCTCAATTCAAGGATGATATTCTTAGCGGAAAGCTTCCACAGGGTAACTATTTACCTTCAATTCGTGAGCTGGCCCAGGAACTAAAAATCAGTGTGATTACAACAATGAAGGCTTATGAAGCTTTGGAAAAGGAAGGACTGATTACTGCAGTGCAGGGGAAAGGATATTTTGTAAATCCTCAGAATATGGAACTGGTAAAAGAACAGCATTTGCGCCTTGTAGAAACAGAACTTCAGAACGCTATTAATTCAGCAAAAATTGCAGGCATTTCTAACGAAGAACTTAAACAGATGCTGGATATTTTAATTAATCAGGAATAAAAAGTTACAGGAGTGAGATTATGGAAAATACAGAAAGAAGCTTTGATGCGGCAATTAAAATTGAAAATTATAGAAAATCTTACAAAGGGTTTGACCTTGGGCCAATTGACTTGGAGGTTCCTGCAGGCTTTATAACTGCCATAGTTGGTGAAAACGGTGCGGGAAAATCAACCTTGCTGGATATGCTTGGTGGAATCACTCACTGTAAAAATGGAAAGGTAACCTGGCTTAATAAATATAATGATTTAGATGATGGCAACGCCCGCAACGAAATTGGCTGGTGTGCAGGAAATCGCTTTTTCCCAGATAACTGGAGCATGAAAAACATCAAACAGTCCTTGCCACTGGCTTTCAATAATTTCAGCATGGAGAAATTTGATTCAATCTGTCAGGCCTTTAATCTCAAGGATGATTCAAAAGAAAAAAAGGCTAAGAAGATTATTGAATATTCTGATGGAAATAAATCTCGTCTTGCAATTGCTTCTGTACTTGCCCGGGATACAAAGCTTCTGATTCTTGATGAACCTGATTCTGCTTTGGATCCTGTGATTCGCGATACACTGTGTTCAAAATTCCGCAAGTACATTAATGATGGCAACGGGGACACATCTATTTTATTTTCAACTCACAACGTGGCAGATATGGAAAATATTGTGGATTACATGGTGTTCCTTTCTCTTGGCAAGGTTGTAGAAAAAGGCTTTGTGGAAGATTTGCGGGAAGACTACCGTTACGTTCACGGTCCAAAAGGTTTGCTGAATAACTATAAAGACAAGCTGTATGCCTTTAATTCCGAGGAAGAGAATTCTTACTTTGAAGGTCTTGTTAAAACAGAAAATGCTGATGCTTTTGATGGTGAACCAGAGATTGTAGTTGAACGTCCAACTTTACAGCAGCTTTCTGTAATGATGTTAAGGAAGTGGGCATAGTATGAAATTCTTTGATGATTACAAAAAAATTTTTGGCGAAAGCTTTAAAAAACTCTTTCTATCATATGGATTTGTTTTTTTATTCTTGCTGAGTATTAAATTTTACTCTGTTATAAAATACGGTGAATTCTCTGGTATTAATGATTTAGCAATAATTCCTGCTGTATTCTCTGGTGTTTTATTCAAAATAGGTTCACTTCAAAACAAAGTATTTTCTAATTGTTCAGAGGATTATGAAGAGAGAGTTAAAACTATTAAGGATTGTCATAAAGGATGTTATATATTTGTTTCAGCTTTTATGATTTTAAGCATTATATCAGTTTATGTAATGTCTCTTAATCTTCCTGGAATGAGGATTACAATTAATGAACTAATTTTGAATATAGAATGGGGAATGCTTTTTATTTCTGTAATTCCTCTTTTGTATCTCGTTAAATCCAGTGGTGCTTATTTTGTGCTGCTTATTTTTATGGTGTCATTGTTCAGTTATATTCAGTTGATGCTTTTGGAATCTTCTGTTGCACTCTTAATAATTCTGCCTTTTTTAATTCCTGTTTTATATATTGTTTCAAGAATGATTTGGAGTTCTTCAATTTCGGTTAGATATAACGTGTGTGGAAAGAGTGTTCAGACCGACAGTGATTTCTTAACCAGATCCAGTATTTCTTACGCTATTTATACAGGAAAAAAGTTTTCATCAGTTTTAATGTTATACGGAATTGGAATACTTGCTTTATTTCTTTTTCAACTGTATGAATTCAATTTGATCCGTGATGAAGCAAATGTTTTTTACACCTTTGCTTCAATTTTGGAAGCTTCACTTATGGCTTCAGTTTCAATTGTATCGTTTTCCAGCACCAGAAACTTGCTGAATAATATGCAAAAGAAATTTGCATATTATTTGACTGTGGAAAATCGGGCAGAAACATTCAAAAACTATCATCATACACTGGTGATTTTGAATCTTATGTTTGTTTTGATTTTTATAATCACAACTTATGTCGCTGGTGCAATTGTAGGAATACTCCCATCTTCCTGGATTATGAAGTTTTTTATGGATTTGATTTATACCTGCCTGGTTTATGCAGCATTAAGCTTTACAGTTCTTATAAAAAAGATACTTTTGATTTTTATTCCTGGAGTTCTTCTTCCAGTTGCAGTAACTTTTCTTAAAATCAAGGTAATACCGGAAAATCTAATTTCCCTGATTTTGATTGCCGTTGCTGCAGGAACCTTATTTTGGTTTGCGAATAAAAACTTGGGCAAGTTGTTGAACAATTATTATTCGGAATTGTAGAGGAGGAGGGGTCATGACAAAGTCACGGAATGAATGGAAAATTCTTTTGGGCTCAATGAACTCTGTAGGTGCAAATATGTTTGCTTTTATAGTTTTTTATATTAATTTTTTACTGAATCTGATTAACAGTAGTGTTACTATTTCAAAAAACGGAAATGTTTTTCAGTGGACTTTGGCAAATATATGGATGATGGGAACTTGTCTTTACTTTTTAAGATTATTCTATAATAAAGCATCACCAAGATTTGCCAAAACTGTTCCCTGCACAAAAAAATTATATACAAGAAATATTTCTATTGCTTTTGAGTTATTTAATACAGGAGTTTTACTGTTCCTTGCTGTATGTTGGTTTATCTTCCATATATTTGGTAGGGATGTTCATAGAATTCCAGTTTTGTTTCTTATGAGTTGTATTATGCATCTTGCTTATTCAATCGGTACTCCATTGGCAACATTAACTGTACGTAGTGAAGAAAAAATTACCATGAAAACAACTATGATTAAAAATGGAAAAGGTGTTTTGAATTTTATATTTCCAGTCTGTTTAATTGCATTTAATCTGGGAGCAAGTGGTTTAGCAGAAAGACTTTTTGATTCTGTTGTTCTGATTGAAGCAGGAAATATTTACCCAATGTTACTTTTTGCTGGAATATGTTGTTTCATAATTATATTATCATGTGCATTGAATAGAATATTATTCTATTATGTATATAAAAAATAAGAGGTA
>JAEDFX010000127.1 GCA_016297805.1 Treponema sp.
AAATCCACAAAATTCACCGGGTCATTATTCACATAAACAAACCAGTTGGTGCCGTCACGGATAGGGTCTGGAGTTGTGAATCTTGCTGCTGATGGAGACATTTCGCGGAACCCGTAATTATACAATTTAGTTATTGAGTCGTACTGTTTGCCTAGATATCCATAATTGTTTGCTTCTGTAAAATTATCACTGATTGACGAACCAAAAATATCGTAACTATAGGAAATTTTCTGCTGACCGTTTTCATCTGATACTGTTCTTATACTTCCAAGAATGTCCTTTGTAAAGTATTCAGTTTCTGAATCCAGACTTTGAGCGGTTATCGAGCCATTTACATACAACTGATTTCTTGTTTCCCTATAACGGTTGGTTACATTTTTGTAATTTTCTTCATCTAAATAGAAATAACGTTTATCATCTATATTATCATCTTCCAAATATCTATAGCGATCACTCGTCGGACGACCATTTTTCAAATATTTGATTCCAGTTTCATACATGTCTGTAAAAGTGCCATTCCTATAAACAGGCCCCTGTTTTACCACATCTAAACTGAAACCATCATAAATGAATCCTACAGCTGGATTTTCAAATTCCTGTTCCAGGATTCGCCGACCAAATACATCATAGGAATAATTAATTACTGAGTATTCTTTCTTCAATTTATTAATTACTTCAGAATAAGCAAGTCGACTATCAGCAGTATACTCATATTTTTCATTGTACAATTCACTTTCCCTTGAAACCAAGTTACCTTTTTTATTATATGTATATTGTATAGAGGTCTTTCCATTTGCTCCACTCGAAATAAGGCGATTTTCAGAATCATAGGTATAATACACTACCCCAAATGGATTTATTTTTTGAATTCTGTTGCCATTCCCATCATACTTATAGCTTTCTGAAATGAATATCTGCATATTGGAAATCTTACTGCTCCATCCATATCCTATTTTATTCATTAAAACATCTATCGAAGTTTTTATACCTGCAGGCAGGAACTTATTCTCGCCACAATCTTTTACTGCAGGCAATCCATTTTCTTCTGCTTCTACACGTAGTTTTTCTATCAACTCCTGTGAATATGGATAATATACTTTAGATATATACCCTCGCTTATCATACTCATATAATTCAACCGAACCTTTTTCATTTATTGTTGCAAGTCGTTTTCCATTTTCATCATAAACATACCCCTCTGCCCAGATAATTTCCCCAGCAGAGGATTTTTGAATCACGAAAATTATTCGGCCAACACAGTCATAGAGGGTTTCATAAACAATTCCATTATTAAAGATTCGTTTAATTTCATTTCCATTTTCATCGTATCTGAATTTTATACCGAAGCGCTGCTTGTTATCAGAAACTTCCAGCAATTCGCAATTCTTTCCATATCTATAAACAGTATCCCGATTTGATCCTTTCATTCGAATTCTATTTTTTGCGGCATCATAGGAGAATTCAAGAATTTCGCCTGTGCGTTCATCTTTCTGTTTTATCAACTGCCCGGCTTTATCATATTCATAAGAAATTTTTGAATTTTCATTTTCTGTGTAAACTATATTTCCTAAAACGTCATAGATATATTTGTTTTTAGTTCCATCAGAATATTGTATAGTACAGGTCAATCTGTCTGGAGAATAAATTATATCTTCAAATGTTCCATCAAAATGTACTTTTTTATTTAATTGTCCAGCTTCATCATAAAAGTACTCCATCACATCACAGACTCGATTTATCTCCTTTTTCAGGCGGCCAAATGCATCATACATATAGACATATTCATTCCCATTACCATCTTTCACAGTAATAGTTCCATTTGGATTATCATAACCATAGGTTTCAACTATCTGTTCTCCCAGCATAACTGCTGTAAGATTTCCCCCATTATCATAATCATAGGATTTTTCTGCATCAGCCCGTAGTTTCTTTTTTACGCATTGTCCTCGATTATTATATTCAGCCTGATATAAATGTCCCTCTTCATCTATTACATCAATCAATAACCCCTGCCAATTATATTCATACCGAATCCAGTTCCCTGAAGGTTTTATAACTTCACAGATTTTTCCAAGTGAATTCCATTTATATTTTGTTTTCTGTCCATAACTATCTATACTAAGGGTGATTTTTCCTTGATTTCCATAAATATAATCTGTTTCATTTCCATTTCCATCAGTCTGTTTTACAACATTTCCAAATGCATCCAGGTCATATTTAACTTTATAGAAATCTCCCTCAGTAACTTCATACCCTCGTCCATTCTCTTCATACTTAATATTTCTTCTATATACAAGCTGATTATTTATTGAACTTATACATTCAGAAATCATCCGTCCATACACATCATATTCATATTTTTTTATTTGGTTTTCTGTTTTTATTTCGCTGATTTCACCATTCTGATTATATTTATATAAAGATGTATTCCCATATTGATCTGTTTTAGAAGCAATCAATCCATTTGGGTAAGAAACAGCAGATTCTCCATGTCCATTTTTTTCACCTGCATAATTCAGGTTTCCTGCTGAATCATAAGCCATATAATACCAGCCGCCATTTTTCAACTGCATTCCTGTTATTCGGCCTGTGCGGGAATATGAATTTTCTAATCTCAAACCATTTCCATCTTCTGAATATACAAGATTTCCATAAGCATCATATTCATAGATAGTATTGATTCCAGTCTCATCTCTAATCTTAAGAATTTTTGCATTTTTATTTTCTGAAGAGTAATCAAACTTTTCTATATGGACTTCCTTCCCTGCATATTGCTCATACTGAAGAAGTTCTTCATAGGTTACACTGGCACTTAAACTTCCTTTGATTATAAACCGATGGATTTCCGAAACCCTTTCTCTCTTATATACATAAAGCCAGACATAATTACTCTCATCTCCATCAGCATACAAAATATATGCTGTAATATTTCCATTTCCTGAATAGAGACATCGAAAACGCTGAACAAACTCCTCGCCATAACACTCGTAGTAGTTCTGAGGGAGATGTCGCCCATCATATTCAATTTTTGTTTTCAAAGTTTGTCCAGTTTTCAAATCTTTTTTTATTATATTCACCAGATCTTTACGATCATTTACTTCTGAGGTTTGCTCCAATCCATTAAAGTCTGTCTGAATTACTTTTTTTCCTGAGTATAAAAAGGTAGATATCTCTTTTCCATTAATCGAATATTTTTTTATTCTATTCTGCGAATCATATTCATACTGATAAAGAGTATTATTTTGTCTGCAACTGGTTAAATTTCCATAACAATCATATGTATATTCTGTCATGAATGGCTGAGAACTAAATTCCGTTTTTCTTGTAACATTTCCTTTGTTATCATAACTCTGATTAAATACCGTCTTTCCACCCAATCTATATTCAATCAAATTACTTCTTTCATCCCGGATATATTCGGATTTCACTCCATCCCGATCTATTGCTAAAATAAGAAAATTATTTTTATCGTAGGAAAAGGTCTCACTAGATAAATCTTCGTACTCAATGCGAATCTTGTTTCCTCTAGTATCAAAATAAGTTGTGGTTGAAAGTCCGTTTTCTGTTGTTCTAAGATATTCATCATTAGGACCATACTCATATTCAATGATTGTTCCATCAGAATGTATTTCTTTTACTGTGCGGTGCTTATTATCATAAAAATAAACAGTCTGATTATTATCCTGATCAATGTATGTTGTTTTATGATTGCTTCTATCATACTCAAAGCATTCTGTATAGTTTTCTTCATTGGTTGTTGCAGTAGTCAAAATCTTCCCATCAATACCATCCACGGAATAAGAAAACTTTATAGAGGTTCCATCACATTTATTTAGAGATGCAAGTCTTTTAGACGAATCATAAGACATAGATACTGTATCTCCATCTGTATCCTTTACCCCAGTAAGTGTACTTTCCGAATAATAATAAATCACATTTTGGGAAGCATCCCTTGCATTTGTAACAATTTTTATAAATCCATTTTCATAAGTGAACAATAGCTTTTCTTCATCAGAAGTTTCAACTGAAGAAATTTTTCCATCCCGATTTCGATTGATTTTTACGTAATTTCCATTCAAATCTATTATTTGGGAAAGGAATCCATTTGTTCCAAAGACTTTTATTTTTCCATCAGCCTCCTGCAAATACAATTCACCATTTTCATATCTGCATTCTACGATTGATTTGTCCTGTTCATTATTCCAGACTCCACTGCCCTCATAAGTTTCGTACAATAGATGAGGGTATGAATTTTCATCTATTATAGTAATTGTATCAAAGCCGGTTTCTTCATAAGTTTTATCCATTCCCTGAAAAAGCACAAAATAGTTTTTATTTTTACGGTCATTAAGCATAGGCAGTTTGGCTTCATATTGTCTTATTGTTTCTTCATACTGAGCTGCCTGAGTTTTTACTGCATTAAAATAATCTACAATCCATTGTACATACCATTTGTTGGAATTTATTCTTACGCTTTTATAATATGTATTGTTATAAAAATTTGAAACCTCCTCCCGCAGTTTTTGGAGAGCTTCTTGTTCAGCCTGTTCTTTTGCCTTTGCATATAGAGAATTTAGTGAATCTAAAAGACTATAGGCTGCAGTATAATTGTTTACACAAGCTGCAACCCTTGCATCCATTTCTGCCCCTGCATTATAAATACTGGAAACTCCAAAAGCAGAAGCGGATTCTTTTTCCCATTCCGCAACAAAGGCTGGAACATTCGTTACATAAAGTCTCATATCATCAATAATCTGCTGCAACTTAGGTTCTATGCCAAAAATAACCCGCTGATCCAGATTTGTTGACCAGCCATACCCAAAACTAGAAACCACAGAGCTGTCTGAAGAATATTTACGCTCAAGACTAAACAGATTTCTTTTTCCCAGCACAAAGTCTGTTTCTTCCTGAATATAAGTTCCCTGAGTAATTTTTACCGGATCCCCTTTTACTGAAGAATTTTCCGACTGTTTTTTTTCAATCAGTTCTTCCCGGGTTGTAAATACAATGGTCCTTTTTTCATCTTCTTTAGAATTGACATCTGGAAGTTTATAGCCGGCAGCCATAAGCATATTAATATAAGCCTGACTTCCTTCAGCACCTTCAACTATAGTTGCATCAGAAGCATGCAGCTCTTCCTGTATTTTTCTATAGGATTCCAGTTCTGAGTAATAAAGTTCCTCGGCAGTAACCTCTGGCACAGCTGGTTCCGGTTTTTTCTCCTCTTTTTTAGAGGAATCATTATTGCCGTCTCCAGTAGCTGTTGGAGTAGGATTATAGGAGCTTCCAGGATTATACCCAGAATTACCGTTTCCACCTCCGCCCCAAGAATTATTTCCAGTAGTAGTATTCCCACCTCCTGAATTACTGTTTCCACTTCCTCCGCTGCCAGAATTATTTCCAGTAGTACTATTCCCACCTCCAGAATTACTGTTTCCACTTCCTCCGCCCCCAGAATTATTTCCAGTAGTACTATTCCCACCTCCAGAATTACTGTTTCCACTTCCTCCGCCCCCAGAATTATTTCCAGTAGTACTATTCCCACC
>JAEDFX010000128.1 GCA_016297805.1 Treponema sp.
GGAGCAAGATAGATAGAACAGCTTGTTCTGCAAAATATTGAAAAAAGCAAGGATTTCTCAGCGATAAGTCACTTTTTTTGACAGTTATCGCTGAGGAATAAAGGGGATTTTTACACCTTACTGTTTTTGTTATTTTTTATTATGCAACCTGTTCTCTAGTTAGATGCAATAAAATACGTACTTTTTCTTTTAGATCAGGACTTTTAATATCTCTTACAGTATCTATGCTTTCTTCACTAGGTTCTGCATTGTTTTTTGCTAATAAATCTAAAATATATAAAGATTCATCAATTTGTCTAGTTTTAATATCTTCATCATAAACAGTGGAAACTTCAAAAAAAGATATTGTTCCTAATACACTATCAAGAGCTGTCGAGTATTCTAATTCATCAATACAATCTCGCATAATTGATTGATAATTTACATTTGCACCCTTTTTTATAAGGTATTTACACAAAAATCGTTTTTCCTTAAATAATAAATCATTTTCTGGTTGAATATCACATGCCAAGATAAGCGGTGAATTAAGTTTTTGTTCATTATCAATCGTTGGGACATAATTTACATCAGCATTCCATTCTTCAATCAAATAATATGCAAGTTTTATAAGACCAAGTTTTAATGCTTCCATTAATGGAGTTTCATCCATGGATAAAGTCTCATTTACATCAAAATGCTTTTCCAACAGAAATTTGATTATTCCCAAATATTTATTATGAATATCATCTTCAGAAGTGTATACATCACCATGACTTGAAAAATCATAGTCATGATTTTTTCGATAATCATTAAGGTCACTGGAATATTTACATATTACTTTTGATAGCAAAGAATCACCATATTTGTCATATAAATTAAATTTTCCATAATCCCAAAGAAATTCTAACATTTTAACATTATGCACATCACAGACAAATATAGAATAGTCGTCTTCCTCTCCAGAATCTATCAATTCTTTGGCTTTTTCTATATCCCCAAACTCTATTGCAGTCCACATACCCATATAATTTCTATCGCCATCATAAGGAACTATTGTATCATAGCTTCCAAAATCAGAAGTTATAATAACATCAGTTTCATTTTCATCCATTGCCGGGGTAACCTCAGAAATATTTCCAATTTTGGTTCCACACTCTGGGCAAAACTTTGGAGTTCCAGTTAGTTTTGATCCACATTCAGGGCAGAATTTTGGTGCATCAACTAATTTTGTTCCGCATTCTTCGCAGAACTTACTTGTGTCTTTATTTTCATGATTGCATTTTGGACAGATTTTCATTACTTTTCTCCATATGTAAAATTGTATATGATATTTACATCCATTTTATTTCGATATGATTACCTCCAAAACAAGTACATAATGCAAAATTGTTTTTTGACAATTCAAACTGATTAAACTTTACTTCGAACTCTGATTGTCCTTCTAATAAGCTTATAATCTCAGGTTCTTCAAAAACCAAGAAAAAAGTTTCTTCAACCTTTTTTACAATAACTTTTGTTTTTTCAGTTTGGAAATTACCAATCTGCACTGTAGCAAGCTCTTTCTGATTTTTTTTTATATTATCTAAATAATTTACTATTTCATTTCCCATAATTCATTTCCTTTAAATACATATTTTTGCAATGATTATTCAGAAAAAAAAAGACTATATGATTGCGTAAATTTCTTCCAAACAATCTTTCAAAGCTGGAATGTTATAGAATCCACCTTCAATTGATATATCTCCGATTCCATTCAATCCTCTTCCACAGCCCTCTGTTCCCTCAAATGTTATTTTTTTTCCATTTGATTTCATTCGTCCCATCTTATTATAAGGAACCTTCCACCATGCTCCTGTCGATTTTTCATACATAGCAGAGGTTGTAAATACCAAACCATTTTTTCCTTTTCCAAAAACAGTTATATCAATAAATCCAAGTATTTCAGATTGGCTTATGTCCTTTGCAATATTTGCTCTAACATTCTGAAATACTTGTGAATATTTTGAATCTTGTACGGCAACAGCTCGATACCATGTACTCGTATCTGTAGAAATAACATCAATATATTTATCTACAATCTTTCTAATTTTTTCCTCAGTAGTTTCATCGTCTTCATATTCATCTTCATCTACATATTCTTCATAATCATCAGATTCAGAATCATCTTCATTGTATGAATAATCTTCATCTTCAGTATCATAAGACTCTACTATCTCGTCATCTGTTTCATATGAATTATCTTCATATTCAGTAGAATAATCCTCATCATTTTTTTCACCTGAAAGAAGGCTAAAACCGCATTCAGGACAGAACTTTGGTGTTCCTTCTAGTTTTATTCCACATTCAGGACAAAATTTTGGTGCTTCAACTAATTTTGTTCCACACTCTTCACAAAACTTTCCTGAGTCGCTATTCTCATGACCACAATTTTGACAAATTTTCATTTTTCATGTTCTCCTAATTCTAATAATATATTTATAGTTTTGCCCCGCACTGCGTACAAAACTTTATTTCAGATATAATTTTTTTTCCGCAATTTAAGCATTGCAGATTTTGGGTAGTGTATTTATGTGCTGAAGGCAAGACATTTCGCATGTTCTTTTTTATCTGCTCTTTGACTTGTGGAATCAAATGCTCAGATTCTTCTGTCAGTTCACCGTTTTTTGAAAGAATCGGAGTGTCGAGTACGGCTTTTATCGTTCCTGCCAGTGCGAATGTTGCCGCTACAGTGTGCTTTTGACTTAATGAAAAACATTGGTAATTTCCCTTGTGCTCTTGTATGGCACTTGCCGTTTGAGTCACGAGAGGAGTAAAGAGGGAATCAAGACGGACAAGCAAATTGTAAAACATATTGCTCCGTCTGCGGATTCCGTCACAGACAAGCCCAGCGTTGTTTAGTTCTTCTGCAGCTCGTTTTGCTTCTGCAAGGTTGGCGTATGCTTTGTCTTTTTGAGATTTTGCTTTTGCTAACATGACAATATTTCCTAAGCCAAAAGCTGCGCCGCCCGCAACAATACTTCCTAACCCACTAAAAGCCCCTAATGTCAATAATCCTCCCCCCATTACAGACAAACTGCCCCCGACTATCAGAGTGGATATTTTGTCTTTCATTTCTTTTAATTCGATAATTGAATTTTGATTTATTCTGAATCTTCCCAGTTCGTTCAAATCAACTGCATTTTGAAGTTCCACATTTTTCAGTTTTTCAACAGTGGTAATAAAATTTGCTATACTTGTTCCTAAGACAAATACTTTTTTGCTCCCCAAGGCAGAAAGAGCTTCCGAGCAAGCACTCTCACGAAAATCAAAATTATGTTTAGCATCAGTAAGGATGCTATTTGCCTGCTCATTTGTGACTTTTGCTTCTAATTTATCTGATTCCACTTTAGCTCCCACTACAGCTGGAATAATAAATAACAATGGTAATGGCATCTGTTTCCCCTTATCCTAACTGCACTAGTGTGGAAATCTGCTTATGTAATGATTTCTGCGTTAGTTCTAGTTCTGTATATATTTTGTTTCTTTTCCCACTTTGCTCTAATGAATCCAAGAATTCTTTTTCTTGTTGAACAGAAAGTAAGGATTTTGCCGTATCTTCCATTTCAAGCACATAGGATTTACCGAGATTCATATTTTTTGCAAATAGATGTACAAGACGTTGCTCCGCTTTAGAATATGAAGAATCAGAAAATCCTAAATTTATGAGTGTCCAAAGTACCGTTCGGTTGTGAACCGTGTTGCCTTTTTTTGTATTGTCCTGTGAATACTTTTCAAACTGATGGCGGATAATTGTCTCTCGGTCGTTGTCGCTGTAGGCACTTGCAATAATGCTCATCGTATTTCTACCCACTTCCTTAATATCTGCATCATCATAGCCTTCGTGCTTCATTATCGAAGAAAACAAATTATGTTCCCGAACCGTCACTCTGCCTCCTAGTGCTAAAAATAAGTATATTAAACAAAAATCCTGTTTATTCACATTTTTCTCCTATAATTTGAATGGAGCCAAACTACCCATAAATGAATCAAACTCGTTGAAGTTCTTAAAATGAACTTTGCCATTTACTTTTTTTGTGATTTCATTCGCTCCGCTGATAAAGCCGTCAATGTCGTTTAATTTAATAGCTTTGTACATCTGATCAAAAGCATTATTGAATGTGGCAGAGTAATTAAAAAGATAACGATTTATGAGGCTATTCATTTCTTTGCGATATTGTCGCATAAGTGAAATTACTTCGGCAGATTCTTTTTCTATACGAATTCGCTCATCGTGTGTAAGTTTTGCTTCTTTGAGCGTATCGAGAATTTCTTTGTAAAATGCTGTAGTGAGCGTATAGCCAACCATTGATCCAATTATCCCGCCAACAACAGGAATCGGGATAAGTTCCTGCCCAGCAATAGCAAAAATAACCGAACTCACTTGACCAGTGCCTTTTTCTCCAAGTTCTTCAAGACATTCTAGTCCAGAGATTTCATTACACATAAATTTTTTAAGAGTTTTCCCCGTTTCTACGGTTGTGGTAACAATCGTTGCTGCAATATTTGTCTTAGATAAATCCCGCAACACTTCATTCTTAGCATTTTGCATTGCACCTTTGATTGCACTACCTGTAAATCCTGTAGCAAAACTAAGGGCACCCGCTTTTACTGTGTCACAACCAACAGAAAATGCAGCTTCATCAACAGTCTTTTCTCCTTTTACAAGTGAAACGCAATTTTTAATAAGCGAAATTCCGCCCACAATTCCAGCGCCCCAAGCCGCTTGTACTCCACCTGCTTTAAGAGAGATTTTTCCTATATCCTTTGCTGTTGATAGTACAGGGTGCAAACGGGCTTCCATTGCCTCTGCATTTGTAATTTTACTGTTTTTAAGACTAGCTCTTATTTTTTCATATTTTGCTATTTTTTCTTCAATTTTTTTAGCAACTTCTAGATTTCCATTTGCCTTAACTTTTTCTAACTGTTTATGATAATTTTCGAGAGATTTGTCTATTTCTGTAAAAACACTTACTTGCTTTCCATCAATCTCTACACCTTCATAATAATCTTTTGGAATTGTAATTTTTGCATTTGCATCAAAATATTTTTGAAATTTCTTAGAAGCAAGCTTATTCACCAGTTCTTTCGGATTATTACCGATAAATTTCATTTGCTCTTCAGAAATAACAATACCATTTTCATCTGTAACTATATGGTCAACTAATTCATTATAACTCCCACTACCTTTAATATCTGTGTTATGAACACGCTCAGCACTTTTACTTATTATATTTCTCGCATTTTCACGTGCAGCATATTTATTTTCAGCAGAAAAACCTGCCTGTTGTTTAAGATTTTGTTTTATATATTCAGGATTTAATTTTGATTCAGAAATTTGCTTTAAGCCTTTCTTAAGTTGCTCTCCACTTTCATTATCAATTCCCGAATAAGCTACAAAATGCTCTTTAATAGCAGAGCCATATCGCTGCACAGTTTCTGTAGAAGAGCCTTCAATAATGACATTCTTATATGTGCTTATCTTTTCATCTGAATTATTATTTAAGGAAGTTCCACA
>JAEDFX010000031.1 GCA_016297805.1 Treponema sp.
AATACATTTCGTGGCGAGTTTACGAAGGAGAGTTAGTATGATTTTTACACTTATAATTTTTTTATTAGTAGTAGTGTTTATGGCTTTCTTTATTGGAAAGAATCTTACAAATGTATGTACTTTGTGGCTGATTAAAACTTATACAAATCTTCCTGTTGCTGTACTTGTACTTATTGCTTTTGGTGCAGGAATTGTATTCTCTCTTTTACTTATGATGATTTCCAAGTTCAAGAAGTCTATGTCTTCATCAACAGAAGTTGAGCCGGCTCCAAAAAAAGAAAAATCAACTCAAAGAGAAAAGACAGAGAAGAAAATCAAAAAACTTAAGAATAAGAAATCAAAGAACACAACAGATTCCTCAAGTGATGTAACCATTGTTGCCGATAAACCATTATGAGTATGAAAAAAAAACTTGCTATTGCGATTTCATTTTGTTTAGCTGCTTTGGTTTTTGCTGCAGAGCCTACTGCAAAATTTATTACAACCGAAGCGGCAAAAAAAGATACAGTTGAAGAATCAATTTCTTATTTAAAGACACAAGCCTCTAAAATGACTGTAGCGGCAGAAAAACGCGCCACATATATTTTCCTTGCATCTTTGCAGGAACAGATGGCTTTGTATGATGATGCACAGAAGTCCTATGCAGCGGCAGCAGCTATTGCGGCGGCAGATGCAGAAGGAATGCCAAAAAAATCAAACGAACAGATTGTTCTGGAGGCAATTCGTTGTGCATTAAGCTGTGGTGATTATGCAACTGCAGACAGTTATTTAAATTCTGCTGTAAGAAACTCAAAAAATCAGAAAGTGCAGGCTTATATTAAATTGTATACTCAGTGGAGTGCTTTGTGCCGTGCAGATTCTGTGGAAGATATTCAGGAACCAATTGTAATGCTTCAGGCCTACACCAAAGTTGAGTCAATGAGCAGTATTAAACCGGCGCTTTTACTTACACTCTGGTATATTACAGGAGACAGTTCTTACTCAGCTCAGCTTACATCTGCATATCCTGAATCTGTAGAAAGTGCAATTGTAAAAGGTGATGTTCAGCTGCTTCCAACACCATTCTGGTTCTTTGTGCCAAAGTCAGGAGAAGCAGAACAAGGAACAGGCAGTTATTCAGTTTCTGTGGAGACATCTACTGTTTCAGCTCCATCGGTTGTAAAATCAACAGCTTCAGAGCCAACCGCAGCATCTTCTAAAATTTCTAAATGGCAGTTAGGTTTATTCCGCACAGAAAGTAATGCAAAGCTTCTGGCCGAAGAAGTTAAAGCAAAAGGCTTTGATGTATATGTAACATCAGAGACTCGTTCCAGCGGAACAACTTATTATCTTGTAATTGTAAGAGAAGATAAAACAGGAAACGTAGCAGACCGTTTAAGAAGTTCTGGCTATGACTGTTACGGAATCGAGTAGAAAACTGATTTCCTTACGAAATAATCAGTTCTATCTCCAGATGAAGGGCATCCATTTCTGTTCCCAACTCCTGTCGCAGATGTTCAATGCCCTTTGGTAAAGTTTCTTTATTTATAGAAAGAATCAGCAGCTGATTAATACTGAACCAGGCAAAAATTCCAGGGTACTGAGCTTCTTTTATAAAGGTGGAAATCTTTTCATTTAAAGAAAGAACTTTTTTACTGTCTGGGCATTCCGGATTTTTCTTATCAATAATATTCAAAAGACACAGATTTGCATCTAGAACACCTGAGGCACTTCTTTTATATGCCAGGTATACAATTCTGAATTCGCCAAATTTAAGCCAGGTTTGAATTTCTTCACCAACACGCTCCTTTAGCATTAAATCTGTGCCGAGATTTGTACATTCCTGCCGGCCTTTAAGTAATTCTTCCCGGTCATCACGAGGTGTATAGAATTTGAATCCGTTTTTACCATGATTTTTTATATAAAGCAGGGCATGGTCTGCCTTGAAATGCAGATTTTCATAGGTAGTGGCAACTTCCGGGTACATTGCAATACCAATAGAAATTGTTGTAGGTCTGGAAAGATCTGGTAGAAGAACTTTTGTAAGGAGATTTTTCTGAACAATAGAACAGAGCTCCGAGATTTCATCCTGAGAAACGGCATCTTTTATAAATACACAAAATTCATCACCAGAAACATGGGCAACGTAGGCTTTTTTAGAAAGAACTTCCTTAAGAATATTGCCTACTCCTTGAATAATAGAATCTCCAACCTGATGAGAATAATTATCATTTATATATTTAAGTCCATCCAAATCACACATAAGGAAGGCACCAGGCTTCTTAGTCTTAAGATGTTTTCTGACTTTGTCCTGAAAGCCGTCCTTGTTTAAAAGGCCTGTAAGAGGATCTGTAGAAAGCCTCTGTTCATAAACAGCAACGTTTCTTTTAAGATTGTGGATTGTTATAACATTCTGAATTCGTCTGCGGGTAAGAATTGAATCAAATGGGGCAATGAATATTTCTGAAACACCTGAATTAAATAAATCCAGTTCTGTCTGCAGGTTAGCGGCTTCCAGAATTACTGAAACCGGCTGATTTTGAATCTGATGAGTGTCATAAAGATAGCGTAAAACAGCCTGACCATCCAGTTTTGATGAAGAAAGGTCAATAATAATCAAGGTATAATGATGATTCTGCAGGGCATTGATAGCATCAACTTCACTTGTATAGCTTTCAACTTTATAATCTTCATTTAAGTAGGACGAGAAAGTTCTAAGTGTTGTGTAATTCTGAATAGCAAGAAAAACCTTATCCATAGGAAATGATTATATACTGAGATATTTTTTTTGTAAAATATACAACGAATTTTTAAGAGTTAACTCCTAATTCATAAAACAGTTGTTAGAATCCTTTTTTTTGTTTAGACTTACTGCGAATATATACTATAATAATGTAATAAAAATTTTATAGATTACAGAACAAAAGGGAGAAAATAATGGCAAAAACTTACGACGATAAAAAAATCATTTACACCATGGACCGTGTTGGACGTGCTTACGGAACTAAGGTTGTACTTAAAGATATCAGCATTTCATATTATTACGGAGCAAAGATTGGTGTAATCGGTTCAAACGGTGCCGGAAAATCTTCTCTTTTTAAGATTCTTGCTGGAATTGATAAGGACTTTACAGGTGAAACTTCTATGGCTCCAGGCTATACAATCGGTTATCTGGAGCAGGAACCATACCTTGAACCTGGAAAGACTGTAATTGATGTTGTAAAGGAAGGTGTAAAGGAAGTTACAGACCTTCTTGCAGAATTTGACCAGATTAACGAAGCATTTGGTGACCCGGATGCTGATATTGATAAGCTTTGTGCCCGACAGGGAGAAGTTCAGGAAAAGCTGGATGCATTGGATGCATGGAATCTTGATGCAAATCTTGAGCTGGCTATGGAAGCTTTGCGTTGTCCTCCATCAGATCAGGTTGTAGATGTACTCTCTGGAGGTGAACGTCGTCGTGTTGCACTTTGTCGTTTGCTTTTGCAGAAGCCAGATATTCTTCTTTTGGACGAACCTACAAACCATCTGGATGCAGAAACTGTAGCATGGCTTGAAAAACACTTGCATGACTATCCAGGAACTGTAATTGCTATTACTCACGACCGCTACTTCCTTGATGATGTAGCTGGCTGGATTCTGGAATTGGACCGCGGTGAAGGTATTCCTTTTAAAGGAAATTATTCATCATGGCTTGAACAGAAAAATCAGCGTCTGGCAATGGAAAGTAAGCACGAATCTGAACGTCAGAAAGAAATTCAGAAGGAATTGGAATGGATTCATATGGGTGCAAAAGGTCGTCAGGCTAAGCACAAGGAACACATTACCCGTTATAACGATTTAATGGCTCAGGAATCTAAAAAACAGCTGAAAGATACTCAGATTTCCATTCCTGCAGGGCCTCGTTTGGGAAATCAGGTTATTGATATTGAAAATCTTACAAAATCTTTCGGCGATAAACTGTTGTTTGAAAATCTTAATATTCATATTCCTGCTGGTGCTATTGTTGGTATTGTTGGTCCAAACGGTGCAGGTAAAACTACTTTGTTTAAAATGATTGTAGATGCTGCTGGTCAGGAAGGTGGAGAAAAGCCTGATGCTGGAGAAATTAAAGTTGGTTCTACAGTTAAGCTGGTTTATGTAGATCAGATGCGTTCAGGTCTTGATTTGAACAAGACTGTTTACGAAACTCTTGGTGGTGGCGGCGACCTGGTTAAGCTTGGTGCTGTTGATGAAAAAGGACGAGCTCTTGAAGGCGGCGTTCGTGAAGTAAATGCTCATGCATACTGTGGCTGGTTTAATTTTGCCGGTGCAGATCAGAATAAAAAAGTCAGTGTACTTTCAGGTGGTGAAAGAAACCGTTTGAATCTTGGTATGATGTTGAAGGAAAGTGGAAACGTATTGTTGTTCGATGAACCTACAAACGACCTTGATGTAGAAACAGTTCGTGCCCTTGAAGAAGCTCTCGAGGATTTTGCAGGTTGTGCTCTTGTAGTAAGCCATGACCGCTGGTTCCTGGACCGTATCTGTACACATATCCTTGCTTTCGAAAACAATTCAGAAGTTCGTTTCTTTGAAGGAAACTGGTCTGATTATGCAGAATGGAAGATGAAGGAATTCGGAGAGGAAGCTGGCGTTCCAAAACGTACTGTTTATCGTAAGCTTTCAAGATAGAGGAGTATTAGGAGCAAAATGAAAAAAACTTTATCTACAGTAATTGTATCTCTATGTCTGGCTGTATTTGCATTTGGAGTGGAAAAAACTGTTTATGACAAATCCAAGGCTATAAGTGATACTGGAAAAAAAGCCTTTACTGCAACATCAGCAATTAAAACTGTTGCAGATATGAAAACTGGCTGGAATCTTGGTAATACTTTTGATGCAACAAATGGAAAAAATCTGGCATCAGAAACAAGCTGGGGTCAGCCAAAAACAACAAAGGCAATGATTGATGGTCTGGCAAAATCTGGAATAAAAACAATTCGTATTCCAACAAGCTGGAGCAATCACTTTGTTGATACAAACTATACAATTGATCCTGCATGGATGGCTCGTGTAAAAGAAGTAGTGGACTGGGCTATTGAAGATGGTATGTATGTTATTTTGAATACTCATCACGATAATTTTTCAAAAAATGCTACAGTTCCTCGCTGCGGTGGATATTATCCAACATCGGCAAATTATGAAGAATCTTCACGTTATGCAGTAAATGTATGGGCACAGATTTCTCAGGCTTTTAATAATGGCTATGATGAGCATCTGGTTTTTGAAACTTTTAATGAGCCTCGTCTTCGTGGAACAAATCATGAATGGTGGTTCGATAAAAATGCAGCAGACTGTAAGGATGCAGCTAAAACTTTGAATCAGCTTAATCAGGATGTATTGGATACAATTCGTGCCAGTGGTGGAAACAATCAGAAACGTTTTGTTGCTTGTCCAGGTCTACAGGCTTCTCCTGAATCTGCATTGGAAGCTGCTTTTGAAATGCCAAAGGATGATGCACCTGGAAAACTTATTCTTTCAGTTCATATGTATACACCTTATAAATTCGCAATGGAATCTCCAGGGGCTGTTAAATGGAACCCTGCTTTTGAACGTGAACTTACATATATGTTCAACCGTTTGAATAATACTTTCATTCAGAAAGGCTATGCTGTTTACATTGGTGAATATGGTGCAACAGACAAGAGAAATCTTGAAGATCGTATTGCATGGATTCATGCTTTCTTAAGCAATTCAAGAAAGTTGGGAATGCCTTGCTTCATTTGGGATAATGCTCAGATTATGGGCCCTACTGGGTCAGATTACAGCGAAAAATACGGATATTATAACCGTTCAAAACAGACCTGGTATTTCCCAGAAATTATTGCAGCAATTAACGAGGAAATGAAATAATGAGTTTTCGAAAGGATTTTGTTTGGGGTGCGGCAACTGCAGCATTTCAGATTGAAGGTGCATGGAATGAAGATGGAAAAGCTTCATCAATTTGGGATGAGTATTGTCACGAAGACGGTCACATTGCAGATAATTCCAATGGAGATGTAGCCTGCGATCACTATCATCGTTATAAGGAAGATGTGAAACTGATGGCAGAGCTTGGTCTTAAAGCATATAGATTTTCTATTTCATGGCCAAGAATTATTCCAGACGGAACAGGTGCCGTTAATCAGAAAGGAATTGATTTTTATAATAATCTGATTGATGAACTTCTAAAATACAATATTACTCCATATATTACTTTGTTCCATTGGGATTTGCCTTATGCTCTTCATCTTCGTGGTGGCTGGATGAATCCTGAAAGCTCTACATGGTTTGAAAATTATACTCGTGTTGTGGCAGAAAATTTTGGAGACAGAGTAAAACATTTTATTACTTTCAATGAGCCATCTATTTTTATTGGATTGGGATATGCTCAGGGGGCAATGGCTCCAGGTTATAAATCTTCTCATAAAGATGTTCTGAACATGGGCTTGAATTTTCATCTTTCTCACGGAAAAGCTGTAGGAGTTCTTAGAGAGCTTGTTCCAGATGCAGAAGTTGGTATTACATTTGCCACAAGTCCTGCTATTCCAGTTACAGCTGCAGATGAACAGGCATCCTACGACTCATATTTCTGGAGTGGAAAAAATGGTTTCTGGTGGAGCGATTCCTATTGGGTAGATCCGATTGTATTTGGAAAGTATCCTGAAAAATTGCTGGAAGAGTGTGCGGATATTATGCCAAAAATCACTGATGAAGATATGAAAATTATCAGCAGAAAAATTGATTTTATTGGTGTAAATATTTATCAGGCAAAATATGTTGGTGAATGGGAACGTAAGCCAGGAACACCACATACAGAACTTTCCTGGGATGTATACGACAAGGCACTTAAGTGGGGTGTAAAGCACTACACAAAACGCTACAAGCTTCCTATGTATATTACAGAAAATGGACTTTCCTGCCATGACTGGGTAAGCATGGATGGTAAAGTTCATGATCCAAACCGAGAAGACTTCCTTCACCGCTATTTGATTGGTTTAAAAGAAGCTGCTGAAGATGGTTGTGATGTTCGGGGCTATTTTCAGTGGTCATTTATGGACAACTTTGAATGGGCAAATGGTTACAATCCACGCTTTGGAATGGTTTACTGTGATTATCCAACAGGAAAACGTACTGTAAAGGATTCTGCTTACTGGTATAAGTCAGTAATTGAACAGAATGGTGAAAATTTATAAATATGACAATTGTATTCTAGGGTGAAATACCCAAATTGAATAAAAGGATTGGTTAAACGTTTTACCAATCCTTTTTTTATGTTATATTATCAATATGAAGAGGATATTAATTCTTGGGGGAATTTTTTTAATTATGTCTTGTAATAATTCAACATTAAACACAACTTCAGTTTCTAAGCTTCAGGCTTTAATGGCAGAAAAATCTATTAAAATGCCAAATGAAAACAATCCTATTATGGTTCATAAATTTGGAGCAGATCCAGCAATTCTTATTTATAAGGATACTGTTTATGTTTATGCTACAAATGATATGCAGCAGTTTGAAGAAACTGAAGGAAAGGAAGAAAATCATTACAATAAAATCAATTCTTTGACAGTTTTTTCTTCTAAGGATTTAGTAAACTGGACAGATTGTGGTGTAGTTCCAGTTGCAGGTAAGAATGGTGGAGCAGGAGATGCTAAATGGGCAACAAATTCCTGGGCACCTGCAATTGCTTATAAAACTATTGATGGAAAAGATAAGTTCTTCCTTTATTTTGCTGACAGTGGAAACGGAATTGGAGTAGTTGTAGGCGATTCTCCAGTAGGTCCATTTGTTGATCCAATTAAAAAGCCTTTGATTTCCCGTGACATGCCAAACTGTGGAAATATCAACTGGTTGTTTGACCCTGCTGTAATGGTTGATGATGATGGAAAAGGATATCTTGTATTTGGTGGTGGCCATGATCCAGAAAAATATGAGCATCCAAAAACTTCCCGTGTAGTTGCTTTAGCTGATGACATGATTAGTATTGTAGGAACTCCAGAAACATTGGATCCACCATTCCTTTTTGAGGATTCAGGAATCAATAAAATTGGAAACAAATATTACTATTCATACTGTTCAAACTTTGCAGACAGAAGCAAGTCTAACGATAAAGATAAAATGCCAACTGGTGTTATCTGTTACATGACTTCAGATTCTCCTTTAGGTCCTTATACATATCAGGGTTATACTCTTGAAAATCCTGGAACATATTATGGAACCGGTGGAAACAATCACCACTGGATTTTCCAGTTTAAGAACAAATTGTATGTTGCTTATCACGCAGGAACTGCAGAACGTGTTGTAGGACTTGAAAAAGGAGGTTACCGTTCTTTGTTCATTAATGATTTTGAAATGAATGCTGATGGTTCTTTCCCAATTCAGAAGGCTGGAAAAGCTGGTGTTCAGCAGGTTGGCTCATTTAATCCTTATGAAGTTGTTCCTGCAGCAACTTTCCATTCTTCCCGCAATGCTGCCGTTACTGAAAAACAGACAATTGTTTCTATTAAAGAAGGTGCTTATCTTTGCATTAAAGGTGTAGATTTTTCTAAGGGAGCAAAAGAAGTGGACCTTACAGTGGTACCAGGAGCTAAAGGTACAGTAAAAATCTGTATTGATCATTTTGGAGGTAACGGTACAGTTCTAGGCGAAGCTACTGTAGGAAATAAAGAAGCTGTAACTGCAAAATTGAATACAGCAACAGGCAAACACGATGTTTATATTGTAATGTCTGAAGGCGTTGAATTAATCAATTGGCAGATTAAATAAAAGTAGGTTTAATTAATACAGTCATACACCAATAGTGAAAATAAAAAAGAAAGTACCGGACTCGCCTGAAAATCAAAAAAGCGGGTCCCAGCGACGGGAAAAAAATCAAGGTATCCCCCATCCTTCACTCCGCGAATGCGCTTACGCGCCGCTACGTTGATGGTGCCCCCTTAATTTCTTTTCCCTGCGTCCCACTTTTTTGATTTTCAGGCAATTTCTACTGTATGCCTTTTTATTTTCACCCATTTCTATATGTAGAATTAATTAATCCTACTTGTATGACTGAACTTCAAAAGGGGCGGGAGGCAAATTGGGACTACAAAGTGCATATGGAGGTTGGCAAGCAAAATGCGTAGCGTTTTGCGCAGTCCGATTCCTATTACCTCCATCCGCACTTTGCTAGTCACAACTTTGCCGGTAGCCCCTTTTGAAGTTCCGGATTTGTTTGGATGCGTATTAATTAATCCTACATTTTTCCATAATTGTAACTCCCATTTATTTTCACTATAATAGAAAACATGAGTAACAATAACGAAAAAAGAGATCCATTACTCTGCCATTGGGCTGACCGTATGGCAGACAAAATCATTCAGGAAAAGGGTGATTTAGATTTATACACATGTGCTTCCGGAATTACACCTTCTGGAACAGTTCACCTTGGAAACTTCCGCGAAATTATCACTGTAGATTTAGTAGTTCGCGCATTGCGAGATCGTGGTAAGAATGTCCGCTTCATTTATTCATGGGATGATTACGATGTATTCCGTAAAGTTCCAGCAAACATGCCAGATCCAGAAATCCTTGAAAAATATCTTCGTTACCCAATTACAGAAGTACCAGATACAACAAAACGTAACGAAAACTATGCCCGCCATCACGAAGTTGATATTGAACAGCAGCTTCCACGTGTTGGCATTGCTCCAGAATTCCTTTATCAGGCTAGCCGTTACCGTGCAAATAAATATGCAGAAGGTATGCGCAAGGCTATGCAGAATCGTGATGTTATCAAACAGTGTTTGAACGAATACCGCGATGATGATCATAAAATGAAGCCAGAAGATGTTTACTGGCCAGTAGCAATTTTCTGTGGAAAATGTCAGAAGGATACAACAGAAATTACTGATTATGATGGTGAATACGGCATTACATATAAGTGTGAATGTGGAAACTGCGAAACTGCAGATATCCGCGTATTCAAAGGTGCAAAACTTGGTTGGCGTGTAGACTGGCCAATGCGCTGGAATGAAGAAAAAGTAGTATTCGAACCAGGTGGAAAGGATCATATTAGCCCTGGTGGATCTTACGATACAGCTAAATTGGTTTCTAAACGTATCTATGACTGGAATGCACCAGTTACAATGCGCTACGACTTTGTAAACTTAAAAGGTGTTCCTGGAAAAATGTCTTCATCAAAAGGTAAGGTAATTGCTTTGCCAGATGCTTTGGATGTTTATCAGGCAGAAGTTCTTCGCTACATGTTTGCAGGAACTCGTCCAGATACAGAATTTGCTATCAGTTTTGATATGGATGTTCTTAAAGTTTACGAAGACTACGATAAAACAGAACGTATTGTTTTTGGCGTAGATAAAGCTAAGTCTGATGATATGTTCAACAAAGAAAAGAGAATTTACATCTTGTCTCAGCCAGACGGAAAGATTCCAGAAGTAATGCCATATCAGGTTCCAATTCGTATGCTTGGTACATTACTCCAGACATACTCATACGACTTTGATGCAGTAATTAAATCTTTGGGTGATGTAAAACCTGAACAGGAAGAACGACTCCGCCGTCGTATGGAATGTGCTGCATTCTGGTTCCAGCACTCAGCTCCAGACTGTGCTCCTGAATTCTGCTTCACAATCCGTGAAGATGGTTCTAAGGCTGACCTTGCAGATGATATGGTAAAGGCTGTAATCCGTGTTCGTGACGAAGTTGTACCAAAGGTAGGAACTTTTGCTCAGGATAAAGATTGCCAGCAGGCAATGTACGATATTGCTACAGAAATGGGCATTGATGCAAAAGCTTTGTTTACAGCACTTTATCAGGCGTTGATTGGTAAAGATCAGGGACCACGTCTTGCAAACTTTATGAAGATTATTGGTAAAGATAAGCTTGCAAAAATCTTGTCTGTTTACTAATAAAAGCTTTCATTAAATTATATAAATCCCCGGGGTTTTATAGCATAAAATTCCTGGGGATTTTTTTTGCCTTTTATAATTTATGTGGTAAAATGTATGAGAGGAATATGACATACTTATGAAACTTAACGTAAAATTCATGATGATTGTTGCTGTAACAGCTTTAGGAGTAGGTCTGCTTACAGTAGTATCTCTTTCTAATATTAAAAAAATTTCTAAATATAAAGATTATCAGTCCATTCAGGCAGAGGCTACTGCTGGAGTCAGTGATGTTTTTACCTTCCTGATGAAAATGGATTACAGTGATTTTCGTCCAAGTGTAGGCTACAGAGAATTTACGCAGAAAATTGAAAGCCTTGATACAGATTTTAACTATCTTATTCATGATGATATTACAAAAGATTTTAATGATGAACTAAGAGAGAATCTTGATTCTATTGAATCTATCTGGAGTTTGTTGAAGGGGCGATTGGAACCAATTGAAGATGCCCTTTTACAGATGCAGGATATTAAACTTAGTAACTCAATGCAAACTTCTGTATATGCCAGTGGTATTCGTGTTGCACATAATGATTTTCCAGACGATCCAGATGTTGCACGTTGTTACGAGCTTTTGACTTCAGTTCATAAGGATATTGAAGGTGTTTATCGTAATTATAACACAATGACAAAGCTTAATATGCAGTCAGCCTTCCAGTTTAAGGAAGTTTTGGCTTCCATCGAGAAGAAGGTTGTTCTTGTAACAATCATAATTGCTGTTGTGCTTTGTATCTTACTTGCAATTGTAATTCTTGTTATTACAGGTAATGTTACACACCAAATTGAAACAATCAAAGATATGACATCAATCTTGTCTAAAAAGGACTTCTCCGTAGAATTAAAGGCTCATGGTAGCTCAGAAATCTATTCTCTTATGGAAAATATAAATAACATGGTTGATCAGATTAATGACTTCTTTGTTGTTGTAAAAACTACAGCATCTAGAGCTATTTCGTCTGGATATATGATTAATGATTCTGCTAATAGTACTGCTATGGCTACAAGCGAAATCGATACGAGTCTGGAAACTATACGTAAAGAGTTCTCTGATATTACAGACGCTCTTAGAAAGTCTGTGGCTGTTATTTCAGAAATGAATAAACATATTGAAACTCTTGTTGATAACAATGAGATGCAGACTACATCAATTGAAGAAAGTAGAATTGCGGTAGATAAAGTAGCTGAAACACTTGAATATATGAATAATATGGCTATTCAGCGAACTCAGAGTGCTCAGGAAATGAGCGGTTTGATTGCTGATGGTGATTCAAAAATTGAACTTACAAATAGTCTTCTTACAGACATCAACGGCAAGCTTGATGAAGTAAAAGAGGTTGTAACAATTATTGATAGTGTAGCCAGCAAGACAAATCTTCTTTCTATGAATGCAGCTATTGAATCTGCTCATGCTGGAAATGCAGGTCGTGGTTTTGCTGTTGTTGCTGGTCAGATTCGATCTCTTGCAGAAACAACTCAAAAAAATGCTGTGCGTATTTCAAATGTAGTTCAGAATATTGTAAGTTCATTGGAACAGGCAAACCTTGCTTCTAACGAAGCTTCTGTTGCATTTAAAAAGATTAGTAGTCAATCAAATGAAATTGTAACTTCATTGCAGGAAATTACAGGCGGTATTGGTGAAATTGATGGACAAATGCAAGAGATTAAATCAAAGTCTCAGGAAACTTCAGCTGCTGCAGATTTGATTGATTCGTATTGTGGTGAACTAAAAACAAAACAGCAGATGGTTTCTGAAGTCGTTGATTCTATGAATGACCTGTTTGTTCAGACAATGACATCTATTACAAAAATTAAACGTGGAACTCAGGATATTGTTCATAGAATGCATTCTGTTAGTAATTCAAGTAAAGAAAGCTACAAGAATATGACAGATTTGGAAAATATTCTGGAAGAATTCAGAACAAAACAGGCTGTAGAGGACGCTGTGAAAGAGGTTGATTCAGAAGTTTTGATCGATAATGTTAATACTTCTGAACTTGAAGAAAATATTGTTCCAAATACAACAGGATTTGAACCTGTTGATGGTGAAGCTGTTGTTGATTCACAGTTTTCTTTTAATGAACCTGAACACAAAGAAGAAATTGAGTTTGATTTAGACTCTGTTACTGAATACCAGGCATAGAACAATCAAATAAGGGAAAGCTAACAAAACCGAGCTAGGTATATTAGGGATTATATTCTGTATGTTTGTAGAAAAGAAATCCGCACAACAGAATATAATCATACAAGCAAGTATTTTCCATAATTTTTTCTGACCTACAAAAACGGCTGCCAAAGCCATCCATCCTCTTCCACTGGAAATATTTGGAACGAATGATGAAAGTCTCATGCTCAAAAGACAGCCAGCAAAAGAACTGTATAAGGCTGCAGTTCCCCATCCAACAGTTCGCATAACTAATGGACTCACACCATTTGAAAGGAGTACCCTTGAATCTTGGCCTGTAATTCTTAGATATAGTCCATCTCTGGTTTTATATAAGAATAAAAAAGCCACTGCGACAGCTATAACTGTGAAAGCAATAGAAAAAATTCTTATGTACAGTAAATTAAAGGTGAATGCAGAAGAAGTTAAAACCCCGCGATTTTTAAATAGTATTGAAGAAAGACAGGAAGGCATAGCAGAAAATAATAGATTTAATGCAATTCCGGCTATAAATTTATTAGCTTTAAAATATTCAATTAATATTGAAAATAATAAAATCAGTACTGTAGTAGTAAGACTAGATAATATAAATCCCAAAACAGGAGAATTGGTTCCTATTGTAAATGCGTAATTTAAAAATGCGGAGAAGGAAATCATACCTTCGAGAAAAAGGGCAAGAGAGCCTGCATACTCGCTGAATAAAGCTCCTGTTGAACATAGAATTAAAGGACAAGAAAATGCCAGAATGTTAAATATCATTGGCTGTATCTCCTTTTTTCAAAATAGGAAATGAGATTATGAACAAGATTACTGCTTGAATTATGGAGCTCATATCAAATCCAAAGTTATGATATAGAGAATATTTAGTTGAGTAAGTTGTAACAAATCCCATGAAAAGGGAAGAAGGAATAAGTAATATAGGATTTGCAGTTGCTATGAGAGCAGCGGAAAAGGCATTCCATCCCATTCCTGAATAGAATCCTAAATGGCAGGTGTAATAAGTTCCTGCAATTGCAACTGCGCCACATAAACCATGAAGCCCTCCAGAAATAAATGCAGAGGAATATGTAATTTTCTTTCTGTTGTATCCTGCATATTTTGCAAAAGTGTTGGAAATTCCAAATATGCAGAGTTTACGTCCAAAGGCTGTATGATACAAAATATAAAAGAAGAATATACAGAGTCCAATTGCAGGTATTACTGAAATATTAAAAGAAGAAGGCTTTAGAAGAACTGGAAGCCGAAAGTTCTGAGATATAAAGCTTGTGGCCAAGAGATTTTCAGTTTTACTTCTGAATGGTCCTGAAATTAAGCCGTCAATAAAAGGAATGACTGCAGCTGAAGCTATGTAGGTAGTAAAAAGAAAATCAGCATTTTTGTACTGTTTTAAAAAAGCTGAGAGTAAGGTCAGCAGTCCGGAAACAATGAAGGCTGCAAGAAATGAAAAGGGTAATGCGATTATTCCAGGTAAATTACACAACTGATTCAATATAACTGCGGATAAAAATCCACCTAGATATATCTGTCCTTCACCACCAAGATTATATTCTCCGGTTTTTAATGATAGTGCGGCACCTGTTCCGGCAATCATATAGAGAGTACTAACATTTAGTGCAGATCCAACATAGTAAAGATTCATTTTGTATCTCCAAAGATAATTTCTGTTCCTTTAGAAGAAAGTGCTTTTAATGTATTGTATAAATTTTCTGTTGCTTCAACATCTAATCCGTGAGTTGGATTAAACATAATTAGCTTTTCTGGATTCTCTTCTATTTCTCGCTGAAGAATGATTCTTTGAAGCATTCCCCCAGATAAACATCTGACTTTTTCATTGAATTTAATATCAACATCAGCCTGTTCAAGAAGTTTTTTTGTTTTGTTTATCAGGTCAGATTGTTTCCCCTTTGGATGAAAGGCTGTGACCAGCTGCAGAATTGAAAGATTTGGATTTGATGCAACGAAGTTCTTATCTGAAGGTATATATCCGATTTTTCCGAAATCGTGAACAATGTCTGATTCATTTAATTTTTTCTGTTTTATGCAGGAAGGAACTTCTACAGTTTTGGAAATTCCATATAGTTTCTGTTTAATTTCTGCTTCAGTAATTTCAGAAGCAGGACTTTTTTGAAGTATATTTCCGTTTTGTAAAAGAATTATAACATCTGATTTTTCTATAGCTTCCCTAAGGTTGTGAGTAATCATAAGGATTGTGATGCCCTGTTTTGTAAGCAGACGCAGCTTTTCAAGAGGAATTAAAGGTGGTTCATCCAGAATTAAAAATTTTGGATTTTTTAGAAGGGCTCCAATCAGAGAAACATAAAACTGTTCTTCTTCATTAAGATTCTTAACTGGTGTTGAAAGCTTATGGGCAGGGAGCCATGTATTGAAAAGTGGAGTAATAAAATCTGAAGTTTTAAGAAGTTTATACTGTTGTCTTGTTATTCCAATTTTAAGATTATCGAAAATTGAGATTGATTGAGAAAGAAGGGGACGCTGATGAACACAGGTAATCCCATGTTCAAGAGCATCCCGTGGTGATTTAAAGTTTACTTCTGTTTGGGTAAGGTAAAGGGTACCAGAAGTAGGTTTTAGGTCACCACAGATAACATGTGCTAAAGTTGATTTTCCGGCACCGTTTTCTCCCAGCAGTGAATAAATTTTCCCCGCCTCAAAGTCTATTGAAATGCCGTTAAGAACTTTTTTGTATGAATAATTTACACAGATATCTTTTAGCTGCAGCATTATTTAATTTCTAGAGTTCCTTCTTTAATCTGCTGAACTAAATCTGCCATTTTAGCGCGAATATCTGCTGGAACGGTATTAATGTAATTAGGATCATCCTGTACAAAGTTTACAAAACCTTCCTTAATTCCAACCATTTCTGCAGTTCCCCAAGGAGTATTTCCATTAAGGAATTCTGTAGTAACTTTTTCTGACATAAGAACCTGTTCCATTGTTGTGCTGGATATGATTGTGCCAGGAGCTCTGTCAAAGCCGTTATTGTCAAACCATGTAATGTAAATTCCGTTGTTTACTGCAGAGTTTATAACGCCTTGTGCGGCACCTCCACAGATTGGAAGAATAACATCAACATTATTTTTGAAAAGAGCATCAGCAATTTCGGCACCTTTTGTAGCATCGTACCAGTTACCAACTACACGGAAATCAACTGTGGTACCTTCTACTGCAGCCTTAGCACCTTTTTCATAGTATGGATAAAGGATGTTGTTCATAACAGGGTATTCCTGAGCAGCAATCAAGCCCATTTTGTGAGTTTTAGACATCAATCCGCCAATATATCCAGTAAGATATGCTGATTCATATTGATTGTAAGAAACTGTATGAATGTTCTGATTTCCTTCTTTTGTAGCATCAAGAAGAATATATTTCTGATTTGGGAATTGCTGAAGTATTGGTTCAACGAGGTCAGGAAGAGAAGGATTGGAAGAAATGATAACATCATATTTCTGTTCAGCTGTAAGTGCAGTGATTTTTGGTCCCCATTCTGCCTGATTTGTACCGGCTTCCATTACAAAAAGTTCTACTTTTTTTTCGTCTGAAATAGATGCGTTATAGTTATTTACTGCCTTTGTAATTCCCTCAACAAGCATAGCGTAAGTTGGACTGTCATCACAGATTCCAGGAACAAATACAGCTACTGCTTTTGAAGATTTATTTTCTGCCTTTTTTGAACAGCCTGAGAAAAGAACAGCTGCGGCGAGAATTGCAACGAAAATTGATTTTTTCATAGTTATGCTCCAAAATTTAATTAATACGGTGCTAATATTAGTTTTATATAAAACTAATGTCAATAGGAACAAGTGTATAAATGCAGGAAAATGGTTGGAACAGCGATGTCAGTCATCAGCGTATCTGTGATACGCTGATGACTGACATCGCTGTTCCATCTGTTCCATAACTGTTCACTTGCGTGAACGAATTTCACATCCTCGGAAGTTGAAACTTCCTGCGGTGTTCAATTTTTAGGTACGATTTTCTATACTGGAAAAATTGTTTTCGATTTTGTTCAAGTATTGTACAAATTGGATGATTTCTTCTTCAGAGAAGTTTTTGTAAAATGTTTCCAGTAATTCTTTTGAGATTTCGCTGGTGGCCTGATTGAATTGTTTTCCTTTTTCTGTAAGGTGAATAAACCTGCTTCTTTTATCATTAACATCTGGATAGGTAGAAATCAACCCATCCTTTTCAAGCTTACGCACAAGAACAGTTGTAGTTGACTTGTCTCTGTTGATTCTAGATGCCAGTTCTCCCATTGTCATTTTATCACTTTTGCTTAGTTGGAAAAGGATATTTCCATGAGATGAAGCATAGTTCTGAAAACCTTTCTGTTTTAATTTTTCAGTAAGAAAATCTGCGGTAATACTGTGAATATGTGATACTAATGAAATGGAAGAATTAATATTCATAATCATATTTTACCATAAATTTTGGTTGCCATTAATAGTAATACTTGTTAAATTTAAAATATGTTTGGTTTTTTAATAAAAAAGAATTTTTGTGATGGATGGGATAATCTCCTTTCTGTTGTATTGGTTAATGTTATTTTCCTTTTTGTAGGAATTGGGGTTGTTTTTCTTAATGCTATAGCCAATGGTGTTATACTTTTTCAGGTAATTGCATTTATTTTGACTTTCATCCTTCTTTCGATTGTTGCTTTTGCGTATGGTGACTCTGCCGCTGATATTGCTGATTTTAAAGGAATACGTCTTGTAGATTTCTTTAAGGCAATCCCTGGGGTTTTGAAAGATGCTTCTCTTTTTGGATTGATGTGTAGCCTAATTATTATGATTTCTACATTCTCAATCAGATATTATATTACAGAAACACAGTCACTTGTTTCTTTCTGTATAGGTATGATTATTTTATGGTTGGATGTTTTCTTCTTTATGGCCATTCAATGGTTCATTCCAATCAGATCTACAATGCATAATGATTTTAAAAAATGCTTGAAAAAATGTTTTATCATCTTTTTTGATAATACAGGCTTTTCTATTGCAATGACTATTTATAATTTAGTTCTCATTGTTTTGTCTGTTGCGTTTATTGGATTTTTACCATCAGTTACAGGTTGGTTGATAGCTAACTGTAATGCATTACGTATTCTTTTATATAAGTATGATTACTTGGAAGAACATCCAGAATTACAAACAAAAAAAGAGAGAAAGCAGATTCCTTGGGAAGAGTTAATTTATGAGGATAGAGAAACTTTAGGACCAAGAAAACTAAAAAGCTTCCTTTTCCCATGGAAGGAAGATTAAAATCGAAGAACCGTTAAAAAGTAAGCCGAAAGGGTTACTTTAGGTTCATCGAAAGAACATCTGGGAAGCGGCCACACTGTGCCGCCGAGGATTAAAATCGAAGAACCGTTAAAAAGTAAGCCGAAAGGGTTACTTTAGGTTCATCGAAAGAACATCTGGGAGGCGGCCACACTGTGCCGCCGAAGATTAAAAAAAGAGGTGTGCTCCTGCGAAGTACACCTCTTTAATTTTATATAAATAACAATTGGAGAATTATTGTTTTACTAATTCAAATTCATTTCCATCATCATCAACTAATATAATAGATTCTGGTAAGGTTTTGTTTTCTTTATAAATGTTGATAGCTGATCTGTCTTCAAAATAATCATCTCTCTGGTGATTTTTAATGTAATAATTTGTGTCGCGATATATGTAGGTTAATCCAGAAGAGTACCAATCAAAGTCTCCTAATAAAATGTAGATTCTGTATTCATCATCTGGTAAATCATATATTTTCCCTTTTTCTCCCCTGGAAATATAATGTTCATCAGGATATTCTTTCCATCCGTCATAAGCTTCAACAAAAAAATCACGAACAGGCCATCTTGAGTCGTTGTATACATGTAGGGTATTTAAATGGTGATGATGATCTACATCAATATAACATCCTGTAAATATTGCAAGAATTGTTGCTACTAGTGTTATTGTAATAATTTTTTTCATTTTTAACTCCCAATAGAATTATACAGTATTTGTGCCAGACTTGTCTTGATTAGCCTTGCATATATTAATACACCTGAGAAAGAAAAAAAGTGCACTTTAAAATAAAAAAAAGAGAGATTTTTTTTAACCTCTCTTTGTGGATTTGTATAAATATTTATGCTTTTATTTACACATTAATAATGTTTTTGCATCAAGATTAACCTTGCCAATACCATTCTGGATAAGGTTCAATACAAGCCCTTTTCCTTCTGGTGTAAGATGAGCAACTGTTGTAAATGCAGATGTTTTATCTGCTGGTAATGTATCACCAATAGTTTCTGCTTCAGAAGTGTAGCTGAACCATGCTGTCATTTTTTCAGATTTTACAAAGTCTGCAAAACAGTCTAAGTCACTTTTTGAAACTGCTGCAAGATCAAGACCATCTACAACAATTGAACCGATTTTAATTCCACCGTCATTTAATGCTTTAAGTGTATTTACAACCTTTGGCAAAGTGAATGTTTCCTGATTAAAATTCAAAATTGTACGGTTACGAACGATTTCATCATTTACATCATCAAGATTGAAACTCTTCTTCTTTGCAATTTCTGCCATTACACTAGAATACCATGCAATTACGTTAGAAGATTTCTGATCAAAAGAAACATGAACCAGACCTTTATCATTCAAAAGTGTATCAATACCAAACTGTACTAAAATTGAAGTTTTACCAAGTCCTTTTTTTGCTGTAATAAGACCCATTTCGCCATCTTTTAAAGCGGCATTTGTTACATCGAAATAACGTACAGGGCTGTGTGCAATCAAAGCTTTTTTGTCCATAAATCTAGCCTCCATAAAAATTACTATATGACTAGTTTAAGGCATATCGGGTAAAAAGCAAGTTTAAAATAAAACGGTCCCTTCGACATGCTCAGGGACCGTTTATTAGAATTAAAAGTTTAGTGCAAAATTATTTCTTTGCAGCTTCTTTTGCTTCCTTATATTTCTTCTGAAGTTCTTCAGATACGTTGTTTGGAACTTTACCATATTTTTCAAATTCCATTGTGAATTCACCCTTACCCTGTGTAGAAGAACGAAGGATAGTAGAGAATCCGAACATTTCTGAAAGTGGAACTTCTGCGTTTACTGTAGAAGTATTGTTTTCATCTGTTGAATCAATAATTACACCACGGCGCTGGTTGATAAGACCGAACAAGTTACCCTGGAATTCTGTAGGAGCAGCAAGCTGGACCTTCATGATTGGTTCAAGGATAGCTGGTTTAGCTTTCATATAACCTTCGCGGAAAGCACCAATAGCGGCAATCTGGAATGCGTTATCGTTAGAGTCTACTGGGTGTGACTGACCATCATTGATTGTAATCTTAACACCTACGATAGGAGCTCCAATCAAAGAACCTTCTTTCATAGCTTTCTGGAAACCTTTATCACAAGATGGGATAAATTCGTTAGGAATAGCACCACCTTTAATTGCATCTACGAATTCGTAGTCTTTATCTGCTAATGGTTCCATGAAACCTGCTACACGACCATACTGTCCAGAACCACCAGACTGTTTCTTGTGTGTGTAGTTGAATTCACCCTGTGTAGAGATTGATTCACGGTAAGCTACCTGTGGCTGACCTGTAATAACTTCACAGTTGTATTCACGTTTCATACGTTCTACGTATACATCAAGGTGCAATTCACCCATACCTTTAATGATTGTTTCATTTGATTCAGGATCTGTGTATACACGGAATGTTGGGTCTTCTTTTGTAAAGCGGTTCAAAGCTTTAGACATCTGCATTTCTGATCCCTTATCCTTTGGCTGGATAGAGTAAGAAATTACAGGTTCTGGAACGTACATAGAAGCCATAGAATAGTTAATTCCACCACTTACGAATGTATCACCAGAAGCACAGTCTACACCGAACAAAGCTACGATATCACCTGCACAACCTTCGTTGATATCTTCCATCTGTGCAGAGTTCATACGAACAAGACGTCCAACCTTGAAACGTTTCTTAGAACGTGTGTTAACGAGTTCTTCACCCTTCTTAATTTTACCCTGATAAACACGAGTATATGTCAACTGACCATACTGACCATCATCAAGTTTGAAACCAAGAGCAACACAAGGTTTGTTATCAACTGATTCAAGTTCAACTTCAGCTTCGTTGTTATCCAAGTCGAGAGCAACGTTGCGTACTTCGTTTGGAGCTGGGAGGTAACGTACAACAGCATCCAACAATGGCTGGATACCTTTGTTTACGTGAGCAGAACCAAGGAATACACCTACGAACTGTTCTGCCAAAGTTCCCTTACGGATAGCAGCGATTACTTTTTCTTCTGGAACTCCATCATATCCGTTTTCCATGATGTCTTCCATCAAAGAATCATCGAACATAGAAGCTGCATCCAAAAGTTCTTCACGATATTTTTCAGCATCTGCTTTCAAGTTTTCTGGGATTTCTGCAATACGAACATCTTCACCGTTAGGTCCATCGAAGTACATAGCTTTCATTCCAACTAAGTCTACAACACCTTCAAGTTTGTCTTCCAAACCGATTGGAAGTTCCATCATGTAAGCATTCAAACCAAGTTTTTCGCGAATCTGCATACGAACGCGAAGTGGATTAGCACCCTGACGGTCACATTTGTTTACAAAAGCAACACGAGGTACATGGTAACGTTTAAGCTGACGGTCTACAGTGATTGACTGTGACTGAACACCAGCTACGGCACAAAGAATCATGATAGCGCCGTCGAGTACGCGGAGAGAACGTTCTACTTCTACAGTGAAGTCTACGTGACCCGGTGTGTCGATAAGGTTGATAGTGATGTCTTTCCACTGAACCTGAGTAGCAGCAGACTGGATTGTGATACCACGTTCACGTTCCAATTCCATGTTATCCATTACAGCACCAACACCATCTTTTCCACGAACTTCATGGATTGCGTGAATCTTGTTACAGTAGAACAAAATACGTTCAGAAGTTGTAGTTTTACCTGAGTCAATGTGGGCACTGATACCGATATTTCTTACTTTTGAAATATCCCAAGCCATATTAATACCTCTTTTAAATAAAGTTTTCCTAAAATTATAATATTTCACTATTTTAATGAAAAATCTTGTTATATTCAACTGTCTATTGACATATTCTACAGTTCCAAATCACCTGAAATTTTTATTATTACGTATAATTTCTTCCAGTTGAATTTTGTTGAAATTGTTCCCGATATTTTCTTTGAAGTAAAATCTTCATTTTTTTGAGTTAAAGAAAAACTCCCGCTAGATGTGATTTTTGGAAGTTTTGTATGGGAGAAAGAAGTTCCTATCTTGTAGTTTCTTGTTATGACAGAAAAATCATTGTTTGGATTTATTCCTGCAGTTAATGTTATAGAAGGAATAATACTTTTTATATACCAGCTGTTTTTTAATTGAAAATTTACGCTTTCAAAAGAGATTGTCTGATAATTTTTGCTTTCAGAGTTTATTTTTGTATTCAAATTACTTGTCAAACTTAATGAGAATAAGGTTGATGAAATTTGAAGTCCTGCTGCAATTTTTAAGGGATATTCTGTTTGGGAAAGTCTTAAATCGCTGTAGGTTTGAAATCCGGTTTTTATAAATAGAGGATTGTTGATTCCTGTTACAAATTTGTATTGAACACCGATTCTGAACTGAAAACAATCATTTAGAGTTTTATCAGAACTTGTGATTATTTTTTCTTCCCTGATATTTGGATTGTATAGAGCAGAAATATTGAAAATAAACCTTTTTGTTGTAATTTTGTTGTCTAGTCTATAAAGAGGTGAAAGAATTCCGAATGGTGATTCATATAAGCCTGTTGAAAAAATAGTTGAAAGATTTTGGCAGCTGGCTGAAATCTGGAAGAAAGAACAGAAATGATTTCCCTGGTGATAATATAGATCTTTTGTAAACCAGGATGATATGTTGTTTTCATCATAAGGAAAGATTCCTGTACATCCGGAAAATTCAAGTTTCAGTTTGTTTCTAAATAGAGAAAATTTGTTATATAGCGAGAATACAGAAATCTGAGATTCTGGTAT